>SHWT01000078.1 GCA_009693715.1 Chitinophagaceae bacterium | reverse complement strand
GCAATGGCACCATAGCTGGTCACACGCCCTTTGGGAATAAGTCGTACGACATCAAATACGTTTTGAAAAAAATCATTCGTCTTTGCCGTGTATTGCATGGGGACTTTTAATTTTACTTAATTCACTTATAAGTAACATCCTTGTTTTAATTGGCTCCGGCACTGCTTCATATTGATAGGGACAATGTCTGCAGGCATTACCACAACAATAGCCTCTTAACTTGTGGTAAGCTGCTGTAAATACCCATTTCCCATCCGGGTCCTTATAATATTGTATTCCTTCAATCATTTATTTAGTTTTCGGTAGTCCCTTATCGCTTATAACAGATGTTCGACATTTTTGTTTGGACTAAATCAATTTATTGGCTTGATCCCTCTTTCTCTTTTAGCATCGTGGGTCTCAGTCACTTCAAAGGCAGTAATAATTTCCTTGAGTATTTCATCCTTGGCTTTGGGTAATTCCTTGTCAATCTTAAATTCAATATAATGGATTCGATTACTTCCGGCTATATTTAAACCTTCGTAGTAAGTTTTGATAGCGCACCTAGGATCAATATTCTGTTCCCCATAAATATGCTCACTTTGCTTTACTAAGGTTAAGTCAAACAACTTTATCACTGCCATGGTAAATTCAAATAGGTTGGGGCTATCTGTTTTTAAATGCACTGATCCTCCGGGTTTTAAAAATTGCTGGTATAATCTCAAAAACTGCGGATGTGTTAAGCGTTTTTTGGCTTTTGATAATCTTAGTTGCGGATCAGGGAATGTAATCCAAATTTCTGAAACCTCTTCTTTGGAAAAATATTGAATGGCTTGTTCAATTTGCGTTCTTACAAAAGCTACATTTTTAATTCCCTCTTTATTTGCAATACTTGCACCTTTCCAAATGCGATTGCCTTTGACATCTAATCCTAAAAAATTTTGATCTGGGAATATGCGTGCTAATCCTACTGCGTATTCACCACGACCACAAGCCAGCTCCAATGTAAGCGGTTTGACGGGTATTTGTGTAGGTGTATCACTTTTAACAACCGCAAGGTCATCTAATGAAATTGGGTAGGGGCCATTGTCTAAGTTTTCAAAAAACGAATTCCATTTGCCTGGCATGCCTTGGGGGTATTCCAACACATTCTCATATTCCTTGATCGCTGCAAACTTGATTAATTTTTTCTGCCCCATGGCACAAATATACCTCCTAGAAAGGATTCTAAAGGATTTATCCCAGCATTTATTTTTTATTATCTACCTATTTACACGTACATTTATATACAAAATTACACGTGTAATGAAAACAAAATTAACCTTAGTCATGGATGATGCCGTGATTTACAATGCAAAAAAATACGCCAAAAAAGCGGATACAAGTTTATCGTCAATGGTGGAGAATTATTTAAAGGCGGTGGCCAGTGAAAAATTTAAGAATAATAAAAATACTAGCCCCAAAAAGTTAAATAGTGTAATTGAAAAATATAGAGGTATTATAAGTTTGCCTGCAGACTACGATTATAAAAAGGAAATTGGTATCTACTTGTTAGAAAAATATAATAAATTAAAATGAAACATATATTTTTAGATACTAATATCATCATTGATGTTTTTGCAGCGCGCGCACCATTCGATATTAGTGCCATAGAATTATATAGATTAGCGAAAGAAAAAAAAATTAAAATTTATATTTCAGCTACTTCTTATACCACTATTTATTATATACTTCGCATAAATAAAATAGTCCATAATAAATGTTTATTAATCATTCAAGATTTATTAAAATGCACTGCTATTATTGCAACTGATCAACTTGTCATCAATAAGGCAGTCAATTCCGGTTTTGATGATTTTGAAGATGATGTACAATATATTTCAGCTAAATCAACACCTAAGATAAGTCTCATCGTTTCAAGGGATAAGAAAGGGTTTAAAAAAAGCACTATTCCTGTAATGGATGCGGAACAAGCTTTAGCTTTCATTTAATGTTGGATTTGCAAGAAAAATTTCTGTTTCGATTACACGATTAGTGCGCTAATTTTTATAATTTCATAGATAAGTACTTTAAATATATTTTATGAAATACCTAATTGGCTTTGTGCTTTGTTTGATATTATCAAACCACAATTTTGTTTACGCGCAGCAGGATGCAAAGTTCAGTGAATATCAAAAGGAGTTCACCACTTATCCTTTTTCGGATCCTGATCCTATTGCTAATTTTTCTAAAATTTATCCCTACTTCCGTTTTGATGGTTTCACTGAAACGGGTGTCCAAAAAAAATGGAAAGTAGTAGAGATTGAAAATGATTTTATTAAAATTTTAATCTTACCAGAAGTAGGAGGTAAAATTTGGGCCGCGATAGATAAAAAAACAAACGAGCCTTTTTTATATTATAATCATACTGTTAAGTTTAGAGATGTTGCTATGCGCGGTCCTTGGACGAGTGGTGGCATTGAAGCCAACTATGGTATTATTGGGCATACGCCTAATTGCGCTACCCCTGTGGATTATATAATTACTAAAAAAGAGGATGGTAGTGTGAGTTGTACCATTGGCGTACTTGATTTATTAACGCTTACCAATTGGCGCATGGAAATTAATGTTCCTAAGGACAAAGCTTTTTTCACTACCCAATCTTTTTGGTATAATAGTACACCTACAGAACAGCCCTACTATCATTGGATGAATGTAGGTTTAAAAGTGAGTGGTAATTTGGAATATATTTATCCAGGTACAAAGTATATTGGTCATGAAGGGGAATACAATGACTGGCCAATTAATAAAGACAATGGGAAAAACATTGCATTTTACAACAACAATAATTTTGGCACCTATAAATCCTACCATGTATTTGGCAAGTACACTAATTTTTTCGGCACCTATTGGCATGATGATGATTATGGCATGGTTCGTTATGGTAATCATGATGACAAGGCGGGTAAAAAAATATGGATTTGGGGCTTATCACGTCAAGGAATGATTTGGGAAAAATACTTGACCGATACCGATCAACAATACACTGAAGTGCAATCGGGCAAACTATTTAATCAAAATGCAGAAAAAAGTACGTTCACGCCGTTTAAGCATGTGAACTTTTCACCTTATAGTACCGACACTTGGAAAGAATATTGGTATGCAGTGAATAAAACCAAGGGTATGGTGGAGGCTTCAGTGTATGGCGCATTGAATATGGTTCAAAACAATGGCTGGCTTAAAATTTTATTTTGCCCAGTACAACAAATTAATGATGCAATTGAAATTAAAGTAGGCGATAAAATAATTTATTCAAAACAAGTTTCCTTAGCACCTACTATTAATTTTGTTGATTCCATTAAATACAATCCAACACAAGGGGATTATGCAGTGAGCATTGGTGGCGTTAAATTGAATTATAGCAGTGCCCCTAGTTCCAATGTATTGAGTCGCCCTGTAGAATCGCCTTCCAATTTTGATTGGAACAACGCGAATGGTTTTTATATTAAGGGCAAAGAATTCATGGATCAAAAATTATATGACCAAGCAGAGGCTGCGCTTGCCACTTCACTTAAAATGGATAGTAATAATTTGCTAGCCTTGGTTAAAATGTCGTCCTTGCAATATCGTAATCATAATTATAACACTGCTTTAGCTTTAGTTAAAAAGGCTTTAAGCATTGATACGCATAATGGCAGCGCGAACTATTACTATGGTATCATCAATGCGGCATTAGGCAATTCTTTTGACGCGAAAGATGGTTTTGATTTAGCTACCTTATCGGCCGAATATAAAACAGGCGCGTATACTGAGTTGGCTAAATTATATTTAGCTGAAAAAAATTACATAAACGTAATTGACTATACGAACAAGGCGCTTACCTATAATGCCATTAATATTGCAGCGCTTCAATATCAAGCGATTGCTTTTCGTTATACCAATGATCAAGAAAATTATGATAAAACTATTCTTACTATTAAAAGCTATGACCCATTAAATCACTTTGTAAATTTTGATGCTTATTATAAATTAAATCATAGCGCAACTTATGATGAACAAAAAATAAATCAGGCGCTGCGTTCATTTAACAACCTGATTCAAAACGAACAACCCTTTGAAACTTATTTACAAATCGCGAATGATTACTTTAATGTGGGCTTGTTAAATGAAGCCGAGCAAGTGCTGGCAATTTGCCCTGCGAATACTTTAGTGAAATATTGGTTAGCCTATATCCATGCGAAACAAAACAAAACATTTACAGCCGACTTAGCTGCGGCAAATAGCGCAGCGCCCGATTTTGTTTTCCCTTTCCGCAATATGGATTTTGATGTGTTTAAATGGGCCACTAAGCAATCTAATCATTGGAAGCCAAAATATTATTTAGCCTTATTATTAAAGGATCGAAATAAAGTGGGAGAATCTAAGGCCATTTTCACTTCCTTGCAAGGGGAACCTGATTATGCGCCATTCTACGCAACACGTGCTGCATTATTAATGACTGAAACAACACAGGCGAGTGCTTTAACCGCAACCATCGCTGATTTAAATAAAGCTATTTTACTTGATAAAAATCAATGGCGTTATATTAAAACCTTAACTGAATTATACAATAATCAGTTTGCGTTTGCGAAAGCCCTTGAAGTGGTAGCCCCTTATTACAAAACACATACAGACAATTATATCATTGGTATGTTGTATGCGAAAACACTAATACATAACAAGCAATATGAGACTGCCGACAAATTATTAGCAACCTTAAATATTATACCATTTGAGGGTGCAACTATTGGTCATGAATTGTATCGGGAAGCAAAACTGATGCAGGCATTGGTGCAACTTCAGGAAAAAAATTATAGTACTGCACTTAATTTAATCAATGAAGCAAAATTATGGCCTGAAAATTTAGGCGCAGGTAAACCTTATGATGAAGATATTGACATTCGTACAGAAAACTGGCTAGCTTATTTGTGCTATAAAAATTTGAATAATACTAAGGCGGCAAATGAAATGCTATTGGCTGTAGTCAACTTTATGCCAATACGTTCAAATACCATTAGTAATTTTTATGCAGGGAATCATTTGATTTCATTATGGGCCTATGCTGCATTGAATCAATCAAGTCAAGGATCGGAATGGATTAAAAAACAACAAGTAAAATTTCCTGATAATAAAATTATGCAGTGGGCTTCTAGCAGTTACCAACAAAAAAAGATACAACCCATTTCCATACAATCCGAAGATGCCACTGTGAGAATCATTAAGCAATTAAGTTTGTCTAAATAAATCAAAACTAATAGCAAGCCAAAATGATAACTATAAAAATTACCTAAAAAATAGATACTTCATCCCATTGACTAAATAATTTTCAACCAGCTACAATTACTAAATATTTTATGAATAAAATTTATACAACCATTGCTTTATTTTTTTCAGTTACTTTTTTGTATGCACAAACTGCACAAAGGATATACCCATCAAGTACCGAAGTAGTGAAACCCATTCATAAAAATAATTTCAATAATGACAATACCTGTCCGGAGCGCAAGCAAGGTGGTAATCCGAAAATGGTCAATGGCTACTTAGTTTTTAACGGTTCCATGGATGGCAACCGACAAGTAGATCCGCAAGTGGCAGTGGGTGGCGGTTATGTCATGGAAGGAACTAATAGTGGCCTTATTGTATATGATAAACAAGGGAACTATGTGCAAGGCGTAAAGCAAAGTTGTTTCAATAATGGTATTGACCCGAAGCTTTGTTTTGATATGCATAATCAAGTTTTCATCTTTGATTTATGGTGGTATTATGATAAGCCAAAAACAAAACCAGTAAACATTGCAGTTTCTGAAACCAACAATCCTTTAAGCGCATGGAATGTGTATCCTGTTTCTAGAACAGCCGAAGTGGACGGCGGTGGAATTGGCTATAGTAAAAAATGGATTGGCTATTCCTATCCAGGCGGAGTTGAAAATACTTTTGTTTTAAAAACATCCGAAGCGAAAGCTGGTAAGGATGCAACAGTGTATCATTTTAAAGGAAGCTTGGGTCATCCCGTTTTTATGCAGGATGCCATTGATGATTTATATTTCTTTTCAATTGAAGATGATAAGTTTGTAATTAAAAAAGTAGTCGAAGATGAAAAAGGAGTTCCCTATGTAGTAGAAGTTTCTTCCAAGCCCCATCAATTACAATATATAGATTACCCTCCACCATCTTCCCAATTCGGTACCACACAAAAAGTATCTAGTGGTGATCGCAATCCAAAAAACTTAGTTTTTCAAAGTGGACATATTTGGTTTTCTCAAGCGGTTAATTGTGAGGGTCGCTCTGTAGTGCAGTGGCATCAAATAAATGCAAAAACAGGTGCCATCGTTCAAACTGGCATTATTCGTAGCGATACCACTAATTATATTCAAACCACGATTGCGGTTAATAAACGCAAAGATGTTTTAATTGGATTTCAGGAAGTAAGTGAAAATAGTTTTATAAGTCCAAGGTTTGTTTACCGCAATGCTAAGGATCCTAAAAATACTGTTCGACCCATTGTGAGCGTGGGTCAGGGGAAGGGCGCAACCGATGGCCAATCCTGGGGCGACTATAGTGGTAGTATTATTGATGGCGATAATTTAACCGATTTATGGACCATACAAAGTATTACCAATGATAAAGGAAAAGGAGAAACAGTGATTGTAAAAGTGCCTTTTAAAAAATAACCTTGAAGCATGACTTCAAAGATATTTACTTATTATTCGTGCTTTTGCGCTTCCAACTTGTGCTTTTAGCGGTTCAAAGTTCTGCTTTTAGCATTTCGCTCTGCTTTTTCAGTCCTTGTCTGCGCTTTTTTTAAAAAATCTACGAAAACGATATAGTATAAATTAAAAATTCATACTAATTATTATATATATTTATTATAATATTTAGTGTATTGTTTATCAATTTATTATATAACATATTTTATAATATCCCTATTTTTATATATACCTGTATTATTTAATGTAAATATAATACACTGGATTTATCCCTTTCGATTTTGCAGAAAGTGGGTTGATTACAGCTAATTTGATAATTTTACCCATACGATTAATTTTTTAAAACAATTTAGAAAACAATTGCTGCTATGAAATTGATTAAACTACTTGCTATAATTATTCCTTTGTTCTTTTTGACTTTAATTGTACAGGCGCAAAATAAAGAAATCAAAGGTAAAATATCTGACCAAGCCACTGGCTTACCTTTAAGTGGTGCTTCTGTATTATCTAATAGTAAAACAGGAGTAGCTACCAAAGAAGATGGAACCTTTACCATTTCTGTTGGAAACGATGTTAAGTCACTTAAAGTTAGTTTTGTAGGCTACGTTACCCAAAACATTACCATTAATGGAAGAAAAGTAATTAATGTTACTTTAAACCCAGAAGTCAATCAACAAAACGATGTTGTCGTTATTGGTTATGGTACTCAGAAAAAATCAAGCTTAACGGGGGCCATCTCAAAATTCAAAAATGAAAAGTTAGATGAAGCACCTGTATCAAGAGTTGACCAAGCCTTACAAGGTAAAATTGCAGGTTTAAACATTCAAAATACTTCCTCTGAGTCAGGCGCAGCGCCAAAAATAAGTATTCGTGGAATTAGCTCGCTTTATGCTGGCGCAAGTCCATTAATTATTATTGATGGCTTACCAGTTCCTGATGGTTTGTCTTTTTTAAACCCAGCAGATGTTGAATCTATTGAGGTTTTAAAAGATGCGGCATCAGCTGCGATCTATGGATCAAGAGGTGCTAGTGGTGTTATTATGGTGACAACAAAAAAAGGAACCACGAGTAAACCAAAGTATACTTTTAAATATTCAGCAGGTCAAAAAAAGGCTTACACGCGTTACGATATAATGACAACGGAAGAATATGTAGGCATGTTATTTAACGAAATGAAATTAAGATCAACCGATCCAACGGTGCTTCAATCTACCAACACAGTGGTTGATGGAGATAGGGCTTCTTATATCATTGAAAATGAAATAAGAAATGGGGAATCAACTGATTGGCAATCCCAATCCTTAAGAGCAGGTAAATTCACCAACGTTCAATTAGGTGCAACAGGTGGAAGTAAAGATGTTAGATATTATGTTTCTGGAGGATATCAGAATGATGAGGGAATGATGAATAAAAGTAATTATGAAAAATTCAATGTCAGAACTAAAGTAGATATTGATTTAAGTAATAAGGTGAAATTGAGCATTAACTTAAACCCTTCCTTTGCTAAAAAATTATCTCCTTCTCAAAACTTTACCAATTTTTGGAGAGCCCCAACATGGTTACCAGTATATCATAATGCTGCCTCTGCTGCATTGGTTAATACCAATCCGCAATACGCTGGTATTTTGGCTGGTGATTTTGCCCATCCGCGTCACTTTTCTGGTTTAAAATATACAGGCACCATGCCAGATGGTACTTCATGGACTTCCCTTACCACTGCAAATCCAAGTGGTTCAGCACAACAAAATCCATATTCAGATGTATCTAGATCAGATATTTCAATGATGGAATACAGATTGCAATCCTCTGCTGAATTAAGCATTGAATTAGCAAAAGGACTTATTTTTAAAACGGTTGGATCTACTTTAATGAACTATGCGAATGGCTTAAGTTTTTATGAAAGAGATTACAACAGTGAGGGTTCTAATAATATAGGGGTATTCACCAATAACAAATACACTGATTTATTATCAGAGAATACATTGAACTATAAGAAGTCTGTTAAGAAGAGTGACATTGCTGTTTTGGCTGGATTTACTTCGCAAACAACTAAAGTTCAAAATCAAAGAACAACAGGTAATGATTTTCCAAGTGATGATATTAGAACATTAAATAGTGCAGCGCAATTAGACAAAACGGGAACCACTGGAACTAATAATCAAATTGGCTTGTTATCCTATTTAGGTCGTATTAACTATGCTTATGATGATAAATATTTATTATCAGTTAGTTATAGAACAGATGGTAGCTCCTATTTTGCACAAGGGAAAAAGTGGGGTAGTTTCCCTTCCATTTCTGGCGGTTGGGTGTTAAGCAAGGAAAAATTATTGAGCGGCATTAGCTGGTTAAGTAATTTAAAAGTGCGTTCAAGTTATGGTCAATCTGGTAATAACCGTATTGTTGATTTTGCCTTTTTAGATTTATTATATGGCGCTAACTATACCTATGGTTCTGGTACAGGTGTTTCCTCACCAGGCTTGGTAAGTTCATCTGACTATCTTTCTAATCCTAATATTACTTGGGAAACCACCAATCAAAATAACTATGGTATTGACCTTTCTTTATTCAGAAATAGAGTAGGCATTACTTTAGATATGTATAGATCTACTACTGATAAATTGTTATTACAACAATCAGCGATGGCTTTTACCGGCGTACCAAATTTTTGGAATAACTTAGGAAGTTTGGAAAACAAAGGATTTGAACTTGAATTAACTACAAAGAATATTCAAGGTGAAAAATTAAGTTGGACTACTTCAGCTAATCTATCACGCAATAGAAATAAGATATTAAAACTAGGTACTGAAGCCTTCTTATTAAATCAAGGAGAGCGTACTGAAGTATACAGAAATAAAGTGGGCGATCCGTTAGTGGTTTTTTATGGCTTTAAAACGGATGGTGTTTGGGTATCACAAGAACAAATTACAGCCTCAGGTTTAACATCATCATTGTCTAGCATTTTAGTTCCCGGCGGATTAAAAATAGTGGATGTGAATCGTGATGGAAAATTAGATAATAATGACAGAACTGACTTAGGTAATCCATATCCTGATT
Source organism: Chitinophagaceae bacterium (assembly GCA_009693715.1). Taxonomy (GTDB): domain Bacteria; phylum Bacteroidota; class Bacteroidia; order Chitinophagales; family Chitinophagaceae; genus Sediminibacterium. The sequence continues at coordinate 829 of SHWT01000078.1, read as the reverse complement.
TTAACTGGGGTATTACAAATAATTTTAAATACAAAAACATTGACCTTAGCTTTTTATTACAAGGCGTACAAGGAGGTAAGGTAATTAATGGCGATCCTAATTATAATGAGTCTAGAAGAATTATTAAAATATATAGTCAAAATAGATGGGTAAGTGCTGCGAATCCAGGGGACAGTAAAACGCCGTTTTCAACCAACGGTTATAACTGGATGCTTACAGATTATGTGATTGAAAATGGATCCTACTTCGCTTTGAGAGAAGTTAACTTAGGTTACACATTACCAACTTCATCTATTAAAAAATTGAAAATTTCTTCCATGCGTTTTTACTTATCGGCTCAAAACTTATATTTCCATACAGCAAAAGGGTATAGAAGTTTAAATCCAGAAGGAAGATCTAACAATGGACCTTATTCCTCTGTATTAGTGGATGGGTATCAAAGAGGGGCATTCCCAATTCCTCAAACCATCACGGCTGGAATTGATATTAATTTTTAATTCTTAAAAGTAAAAGAAAAAATATTTCATATGAAAAATATAATTAAATTATTTGTACTTGCGTCATTTTTCTTTGCATCTTGCGAAAAAAATATTGATTTGTATCCGCAGTCAAATATTAATACTGAAAATTTTTATACAACAAACGCTGAAATTCAAATTGCATTAAGCGGTTGTTATAATGGTTTAAGAGAACCATTATTAGAGGAGTGGAAATTATCCGAGCTTAGAAGCGATAATACAATTATGTATGGCTCTAATAGTAAGTCAGTTCCCAATCGTGATTTAAGTGACTTGGATTTATTTATTCCAAATACATCACATCAGGCAAT
>SHWT01000077.1 GCA_009693715.1 Chitinophagaceae bacterium | reverse complement strand
CAAGATAGTGTCCTTGTTTTTTTGCAATAATTTTGCTTCAGTGCCATCGGGAATTTGAATAAAACTGCCAATTTCAAAATCGTTAATAGTTTCAAATAAAGCATTGGGGTATGTTTTAATTAATTTATCATTCATTGCGCCGTAAGCATGCTCTGGGGCTAGCGTAATTTGTACTTCCTCATTTACCTGATGTCCTTCAAGCGCCTTTGCGACCATTGGGAAAATAGCAATAGCCCCATGTACATACTCTTCTGGTTCAAAATCGAGATTTGAAAACACTTCGCCTTCTTCATCAACCGAAATTGTATAATGTATGCCAACGACTTTATTTTTTTCAACTTGCATTTTAACTAAGGTTAACTTTTAGTTCTTGTCCTTTCTTTAATTCAATTTTATTTTCAAAATGAAAAGTGAAGGTTTGGCCTTGCTTCACCAAATTTGCGGTTACCAACTTTTGTCCAATATAAATTTTAGGTACAGATAGCGTTGCTTTGGCGTCAAGGGTAATTTTACTTAAAAACAAATTACCATATTTAACTTTTAGTATTGCCGAAAAGTTTTTATCGCTTTGTAATTGTTCATAGGAGCCCCAAGCAGTAGCAGATGTAAAAGGAATTTTACATTTATCAGTATTTAATTTTGGAGCAAATTTAATATAACCATTCGGCCCATCATAATCAAAGCCACATGCTGAAATAAATGTACCATAACTCGCCATCGCGCGCGCATAATGATCACTACATTCTATTTCATTGAATGGATTTCTTTTTCCTGCATAGTATCGATCATGGATCATCCTAGTTAATATAAGTGCTTCATCTGTCATACCTTCTGCCATCATATGCGAAGCTACCTGATGTTCAAAGCCGCTCATACATTCATGGAAGTAGCCTAGTTGCCAAGTAGTTTTTTCACCATAAGGTTTTGCTTCATTGCTTGGATTGGTATTCATCACCATACCGCCATCACCTGCAAGCGCATAAGGACGCCAACCTCTTCGCTCCTTGATATAAGGTCCAACATCAGGTGTGAAATTATATTTCCATAATGCCTTAAGTGCCGAGATGGTTTTTTCCTTGTCAATGATTCTCCCTAAGCCAACCTGGTGTGCCCAACTTTGTCCATACACCTGATCAATATGACAGGTATTGTAGGATCCTAATTTTTCTCTTCCTTTAATCTCATCTGGTTTATGAATAAAATATTCTCCATTGAAAAGTTTCTCTTCCATGTTTTTAGTTCCATTGCTTACATAAGTCGCACAAGTTTTTGCAAATCCAGCATCGCCCATTTCTATGGCCATTTGTTCACTCGCTTTTACTGCCGCAATACATATTCCTACTAACCATGCTATTTCGCCATCCCAAACTGCATCTAATGTATTTTCAATCGGCGTATCTTCCATGCCATCTCCATTTTTATCCTGATTTAAAACCCAGGTGGTTGCCAACTTTATTTTATCCCAATTTTTTTGAAGAAACTTTTTATCAGGCGACATTTTATGCTCCCTATATATTCTTAATATAGTACCGGCTTGTCCATCAATCGCAGGTGTTTTCACCACTTCACCACGATACAGCATCATGCCATCTGATTTCAAAGACAAACCTAAGTCAACACGCTCTCTTGTGTCTCTCTCAATGGCAGGAAAAATTCGACCCACGGCTTGTGCATATTGCCAAACATGCGTACAGGTTCCTTCACAACAACCTACGCCTTCCCATGCATAAAATCTGCCTGATTCAAATCGATGCGCAGTGGTGGTTGCCAAAGTGGAAATATTTAAAAAAGTACGTTCCAAAAACCACCACGGCAATGTTGAATCATACCATGTTTGTCGCCACAATGCAGTATTTATTGAAAGATCTGAAAAATGAGTAGCTACATATTTCACTACCTCAACTGCATTTTTAAATTGTTGGTTATAAAAACGTCCTTTACCCTGAATAACTGGATTTAAAGTCAAATTAGCAAAATGCCAAGCGATTACATAATCAGCCTGAATGGTCTGCCCCCCTTTTATAATATAATTGGTGCATACGGAATTCATTAATGGTCCTGCTGACACTAATTTTTCAGTAGGTAATAAAATTTCTTCCGAAAATGAGGAAGCAGTTAGTGGTAGTGAAAATGAGGTATTGACAATGCACTTGCTGTTAATCGCGCCAATAGCCATCGTACCATAATCTGCTTTCTTATCCTGATTTTCAGTGCCATTCAATTTAATACTACTATTTAAAATTGCGGAGCCATTATTTTTCTCAGCAGTATTTAATCTTATATCGGTTTCTTTTTTTGATTTTGGTGATACTTTATTTTCTAACCAACCCAATAGGGAAACCGAAATATCATTCTTTGTTTTATTTTTTATTGAAAACGAATAGATCGTACAAGGAAGTCCAGAATTTTTTTCATCTAATGGAATAAAAGGAGAAAAAATATCTGCTGTAATATCCAAGCCTAAACGATGATCAATATAATGCAGCTTTGCCATTGGATAGGTGGCTTCAAATAAAATTTCATCCCAATCCGCCGCTTCTAATTTTTTTATGATTGTATTTTTTCCTGATACAATTTTAAAGGCAAAGCCTTGCTCAATGGGTCTGATATCTTTCGCAGGTTGTACATATGCGGATCCATCTTGCGGTCGCACTTTTTTACCAACATGTAAATCTGATTCCCAATCAATGGTTTTGGGATCAATCCCATTTTGATTTTCATTAAAAATATCCCATAACCAAAGTCTACCATCACCTCCTAGGTATACAGTACCTGTGAAAATACCACCAATAGGCATCCCAATATACTGTAACTCGTTTTTAGTTTTTTTATAAGTGGTCACAAATCCCCGATGATATAAGGACTTGATCCACTCCGGATTTAATTTTTTATCAATGGGTATATTATGCAATAGTGGCGATTGCACAAATGGACCTGCAATTGCTTTTAAAGGAGCATGATAAATGCCTGCAGTTAAGAGTCCTGAATTTTGAATAAATTTTCTTCTTTCCATAATGATCAATTAAAATAGTACTCTTTTTTATTGTTGCGCATGCCCCTGCTTATAATGATTCAATAAGGCGTCCCCTCCAAAATCATTTTTTAAATCTCTAATAACAGAGTGAATGTGATTTGCATTGTTTTGTGTATTATCATATTCAATAATAAAAGTGGGGCCTTGTACGCGATAATAAGTAGGACTGCCTACTTGATTAATGGTAGTGCCTGCCCAAGCAAATAAAATATTATCTAAACCAGCAGCTTGTATATCCTTCAACATGCTTTCAGCAAATAAATGGGTATACCTATTTACATACACTTTAATCAATTTCAATAGCAAGGCTTGTTGGGTTTCATTTAATTCTGTATACTTAAGTCCAAGTTTCGAATTGATATCTGCATTTCTTTTATCAAAGGTCAATATATCCTTATACGCAATGGTATCAATAATTGCTTTTCGTAATTGCGCTGCGTCTAATGAATTAAGTACCTGAAATCCCTCCTCGGTTTCCTCTTTTAAAATTTCCTTCCCTTTTTTGGATCCTGATAAAACAACAGCAGGATTAGATCCCATAAATCCAGGTGTACCAGAAACAATCATTTTTTTATCAAATGAAAAATTGTAAGAAATATGATGACCCTCAAAGCGCCATCCCCAAATTATTTTATTAGACGGAATACCGAAAATAGAAAAATGATAATTCCCTGGATCACGGTATTTATCTTCTGGCTTTCTGTTTTCAATTTCTTTTAAAACCACTTCCATCGCGACAATATCGGTTGCTTTTTTATAAGCCATTTCGCTTAAACAGGCACGCAACAATGCAAGCCCAGCTTCAGTTTGCTGCGCATTCATTTCATTGAATGTAATGCCTTTTCTTACGAATGGGACAAAATGAAAATTATACCGCTCTTCACTGTCAAATGGAAATAAAGTTCCTGTTTTTTGTTCGGCACTTAATAAATCAATAAAGTTATTTGCTTTTTTTACTACATCCTGTGCATTCAAAATAAAAACTATTAAACAAATATTTACAATCGTCAGAAATACTTTTTTCATTTTAATTTATTTATGGATAATCTAGCGGTTAATATTAATCAATTAAAAGCCGGCATGGCTTAATTATTTTTTTCTTTTATTTGCTTTAACAATAATTCCAACGCTGCTACTTTTTCTGGATACTGGTTTGCCAAATTATTCTTTTCACCAATATCATCTTTCAAATTGTATAATTGAGGAATAGCTGCGTTACCAGTTTCAATATTGGTGGCACCTGACATGGCTTTCCCATTGGAAGGCGCTATGTATTTCCAGTCATCACTTACTATGGCTAAAGTTCCCGCAGCATGTTCAATATAGGTATTACGCCCTTGATTGGTTTTACCTAATAGCGCACTCATATGATTTTCACTATCAATGGCATCACCACTAGGAATTTTAAATTTAAAATAGCTTGCAAATGATGCTAGTAAATCTATCTGACTCACTAATGCAGGTGATACCTTATGTGGTATGGTGCCTGGCCAACTTACAATAAACGGCACCCGATTACCTCCCTCAAAAATGCTAGACTTCCCGCCGCGTAAAGGACCCAGCGGCGTGTGGCCATTTAATTCAGTGATAGAACCATCTATATATCCATCATTTAATACTGGGCCATTGTCACTCGAAAAAATAATCATGGTATTTTTCTCAATTCCTAAAGCTTTAATTTTACTTACAATTTCACCTACCATCCAATCCAATTGTAAAATAGCATCCCCCCTAAAACCTAGGCCACTCTTGCCTTTAAACATAGTCGCAGGCATACGAGGCACATGAGGTTCTGTAGAAGCAAAATATAAAAAAAATGGTTTGCTTTTATTTCCTTCCATAAATTGCTTCGCCTTTTCTAAAAAAGTAAATGAAAGTTCTTCATCCGTCCATCGAGCCGTTTTTCCTCCTGTCATATATCCAATACGACCTATATTATTGACAATGGTTTGATCATGCCCCTGTAATGGATCAGTATGCATTTTTAATAATTCAGGATGTTCCTTCCCTGTAGGATCATCCCCCAATTTTTCTTTGTAGCTGACTTTAATAGGGTCATTTAAATCTAATCCTACCACATTGCCATTTTCAATAAAAACAGTAGGCACCCTATCTGCAGTTGCAGGAAAAATATAAGAAAAATTAAACCCTACTTCATTGGGCCCTGGTTTTATGGTTGCATTCCAATTTTTTTGAACTGCTTCGCCTAATCCTAAATGCCATTTCCCAACGATACCAGTTTGATAGCCTGCCTGTTGAAAAACCAAGGGTAAGGTGGTTTTATTAGCTGGAATAATTAAGGCAGCATCCCCAGGTAATATTCCAGTCCCTTCCTGACGCCAAGGATATCTTCCTGTCATTAATGCATAACGTGAAGGGGTGCAGGTGGCCGAGGTAGTATGCCCATTACTAAAAATAATGCCTTGACTAGCCAACTTATCAATATTGGGGGTATGTAATTTTGTTGCCCCATTATAACTGACGTCCCCATAACCTAAATCATCTGCATATATATAAATTACATTCGGTTTTTGCTGTGAAAAAGTAAATTGCGCTATTAGTATAGTGATTAATATAACTCCGATTTTTTTCATAGGTGGGTTATTTTATGCTAATGGCTAGCATAAGTGTAGCAATAGGAAATGGTGGTTTGGGTAACTATTCTTTACCTTGTTACTTTTGCGCGCTTAATTACATAAAATAAATTTAACGAAAATTGAGTTAGAATGGGGAATTGTGGTCATTTATAATGGCCCTAGATGGATAGATGGATACATTTTTGTTCCCTTTTTTGTTTATTGGAACATATTTAAATAGCATTCTTCAAAAAAGATGGAGGGTTTGGCTGTATTTTTGAAAAAAATATATAATATGAAAAAAGTAATCTTAGGGCTTCTTTTAACGGCTTCACTTATTTCTTGTAATAACGAAAGCGCTAAAAGAGAACAATTAGCTAATGACAATGTTAAATTTTATGGCCATGTTTGGGATGTGGCAATTGTTGAAGGAAGAGTAAATATATTAGATACTGCTTATAGTCCAGATGTGGTTTTGCATACCGTACCTGAAGTTAAAGGTGCTGCAAATGCAAAAGCATATTACGCAAACTATGTGACTGGTTTTACAGAAAGAGAATTTATTATTAAAGATATTTTCGCACAAGGTAATAAACTAACAAAATATTGGCAGTTTAAAGGTGTGCATTCAGGTAACTTTTTTGGAATTCCAGCTACTGGCAAAAAAGTGGATGTAATTGGTTGTACAATTGCAACAATTGTGGATGGTAAAATTACAGAAGAACAAGATTTCTTTGACAACTTAGAATTTTTCAGACAGCTTGGATTAATGCCGCGCTAAAAATAATACGAACATTATAAGTAAAGGCCATCTATCATTAGGTGGCCTTTTTTATTATTCTTATTCAGCAAGCCCTTTGATATATGCCGAAGGCGTTACGCCTTTTCTGTCCTTGAATGCATCAATAAATTTTGATCTAGATACAAACCCTGCATTGATTGAAATAGCTTCAATAGTAATATCTTTTGCTTTACCCTCATCTATATTTTTACATACATAATTAATACGCTGGTCATTTTTCCACTCACCAAATGTTTTTTCAAGTTCTTTATTGAAATAATTTGATAAAACACGTTCTGATATTTTTAAATCAAAAGACATTTGAGAAAGTGAAAACCCTTTTTTTATAAATGGAAGTTTTGCTAGATAAAGCTTTAGGGTGATATCTACATTTTCAAAATTTGCCGATGGCGTAACTTTTTTTGCAATACTTGATTTTATATCTTCAATAATTCCTTCTGAATCATTTTCAATATTATAGGAAATATTGCCATATAATACTTTTGGATTTAAGAATAGAATGAAATTTTGTATTAAAAATGCACCCCCACAAATTCTAAAAAAATATAATTCTGAAAATAAATCAGTTGATTTAATATTTAAGAATGTGAATTGATGGTATAGCGTAGTCATATGACCTAGACTATTAGAGGCAATTAATAGCTGAATAAAAATAAGTGTGTTAACCCACCTGCTGATAATGGTATGATTAGAGGGTACCATCCCATATTTGTTAATAATAATTTTCGTACGATTTCTAAAATAAAAGAAGGATAATAAAGCGTAAAGAATTAAATGTATTGATCTCGAGTATAAAATAAATTCAAAACTGATAAAGTAAAAATTAAGAGAATAATCCTCTGTCACTTTTACAATTTGATGTGCGATTTCAAATTTTTTATCAAAGGGCAAGCTTGTATAAGGTAAGGTTGCAATTAAAATTAAAAAGGCTGGAATAAAATGGAGCCAGTCCTTTTTTGTAAACCGTTTACTATCTGAAATGGTGGTTCTTACATAAATAAATAACAGGGGGCCAATGATATAGGACAAGGGTAAAAAATGGACAAAAAAGATAGCTTCCCAAAATTGATTATTTGAAAAATGTAAGCCAAAATAGACCAGTACAATTAGATTACAACACAGAAAAAATAGGGCTAAGAATAAATTGGACCTGTTTAAGGCGCTTAGGTAGTAGATTAAGATAAAAGATGTGAAAAATCCGAATATCGGTGCCAAAATTTCCATAAATCAATGATTTATAACAGATTGAATCAGAAAGATAAGGGAAAATATACAAAATAGATACGATAAAACTAGTTCATGGTGATTGGGTTGGGTGTTCCAATTCCCGAATTTGGAACATTTGGCAGCCAAATGGATAGCTACAACCTAAGTTGGTATGAACTTCTTTTGATGTAATATATTTCCATCGACGCTATAATGCGTGAATTGAATATTTGGCAGATCATTAAGTCTATTGGCTTGAATATTTAAAAATCCACCCACGATGTTTAGGTATTCATGCTCCCGGTATACCTCCTCCTTTTTCCATCCACCAGCATGTTCATCACTTGCAGGACCACAAGCAAATTCATAAGTGCCTGTTTTTAAGTGCTTTGAAACGTATTGCCAATGCCTATCGCCACAAACAACAAATGTATTTTTATCACCTTGAATAAACCCGCGAATTTCATCACCCTCAAATATAAAATTGGAGTTTGCGTGGTTATCCTTTTTTTGAGGTCGGTCTGGACCAATGATGGGCGTAGGAGAAATCAATATTTTAAATGTTGCATCCGATGATTTGTAAGTTTCCTTAAACCATGCCATTTGTTCTTTACCCCAAATTGTTTTATCAGGTCCATCTGGCATTTCATTAGGCTTTCGGTAATCTCGACCATCAAACAACCAAATTTGCACGTCCTTACCCCACCTGAATGTACGGTATGATTTTTCACTATGCGGCACTTGCTGTTTAAACAATGCGGCACCTTGTTTAAATGTAAAGTCCCCCATGAATTTAGTTTTAGTTGCAGCGTGACAATCATTCATCCAAGTATCATGATCATCCTTCATAAAATAGCAAGGAACATTCTGATAAAATGCAACATTATTCGGAAGGCTATTCATTTTTTGCCAATTCCATTTTGCAAGATCTAAATTTTTTGCAATTTTATCATGGTATAAAACATCGCCTGTATGCACTAAAAATTGTGGTTGTAATTTTTGCATTTCCTTAAAAATCTTAAACCCTCCATATATTGGAGCATCCTGTGCTGTGTATTCATGGCAAGTGGTGACCATAAAATTAACAGGGGCAGCTATTTCATTTTGAGGTGCAGTACTAAAGCTACCCTCCATTATTTTAATACCTTGACTATTCGTTTTTCCCAACACATTTATTTCATACTTAGTATTTGCTTCAAGATGGTAAAGATTAAATTGTGTAGCATAATCCGTTTCAGTAGCAACTTGTATCCATTTAGTCGTTTGCCATTCCGTTGTTCCTATGGCGCGATACTTTACACTTATTTGACCTGTAATTCCGGGCACTGCTCCATCCAATGTTTGCAGGGTATGCCCATCAGGCATGACTACCTTGACATTTTTATCAGGCCTGCCCATTTTATATTTTTTGTCAAAGTAATAAGCCTCATGCCATTCGTTGACCAAATCGTCCCAATACAAAACCGTAGGATGTATACCTGTATCCTTTACGCGAAATTCATTCGCTGTAAGACGCGCCCACACTATAGCTGATGTAGCAGTAATCTCTCCAATCTTTATCCCAGTTGTAAAAAAAGGGGTGTCTAAAACTGATAAATTTTTCATTGCAGGAAATGCTGCGATCATCCCAACCGAACTTTGTATGATAAACTTTCTTCTTTTCATATGTCGATAAAATGTATGGCTTTATAATTAAGCTTTTTTAAAAAAAGTAATTTCTAATACCGATAATTTTTTTATTTACTAATTTTTATAAATTTTTTATAGTTTATAAATAATACAATTAAAATAATGAGCAATCCGAAAAACTCCCTTGATTCTTCAATCCAAGGTTGTTCGGCCTTCATGGTAGCTGCAATATTTGCAGCATCATGAAAACGCAACCAATCAATCACCCCATTTTGATCTAATAATTTATATACTGCATAAAGACTAAAAAATATAAATCCTCCGGTGTATGCATTTTTATAAAATTTTTCACGCGCAGCCAAAAAGCAAATTACCGCTGGATACAGATAAATAGGTATCCATAAATAAGGATCTGGGTCATTATATTGTACTACAGCAAATAATATAAAAATGAAAACAAACAATTGATTAAAGCGTTTCATATAAAATATATTTTATGTAATGATAATTTTTAATGTAATGCCCTCGTCGGTAAATCTTAAAAGTCAATAAATACAAGCGGTTCGGCCATTTTGTAAGACAACTAATTTACACAAGCAATTTAGGACATTTTAGATGATTTTAGATTGGGGGAAGCCATAAATATGATGAAATACATTTGAAAAATCTTGTATATTAGTACCATTAAAAACAATTATATTTGATATTTAAGCCTAAAATTAAAAATCAAATGAAAAAAGCAAAATTGCTGTTAGTCTTTCTTGGACTATTCATACTAACATTTCATTGTATTGCTCAAAATAGTATTACAAATAACCCAATAAAAATTGGTGAATTATTGGTAGCGCGCTCCGATTTTAGAATGCAAATGAAATGGGCCGATTCCCGAAAAGCTTGCGAAAAATTAAAAAATGGTTGGCGGCTTCCAAATAGAGCAGAACTGAATTTATTATACGAAAATAAAAATAAGATTCCAGGCTTAAATGGGAAATACTACTGGAGCATTGAGCAAAGTATTGAGAACCATGCTTGGCTTCAATTTTTTAATGATGGTACCCAGGATGATTATCTAAAATATACAATGTGTTGGGTAAGGCCTGTAAAGAGTATTGATTGATTTATCTAAATAAAATTACAGACCCTGTTTTTTTAATATTTTTTAATTCACTTGTTAAGGGATCAATATAGTTATACTCCAACAAATAACTATACCCATCCATCTCCTGCAATAGTCCACTTGGATCGCGTCCATCCCAACCTTTATTTTTATCATTGGTTTGGAACATTAACTTACCCCACCTATTAAAAATCCTAAAATTAAAGTCAGCACCTATACCCAAACTATATTCCACTTTTAATAC
>SHWT01000002.1 GCA_009693715.1 Chitinophagaceae bacterium | reverse complement strand
GCGTAAGCGTTTGTTAGTTTATTTGCAAAAACATAACCTTACTGGTTACCGCGCTCTAATTGAAAAATTAGGCTTAAGAAAATAATTCAAAACAATCTTATAATAGCTGTCCCAACTGTCAAACACGGTTGGGATTAGTTGTTTATATAGGTCTATTATTTTTAGCATGTTTTTGAGATAAATTCAGCTTACAAAATTGATGAATCTTCGATTGCTTCACACTAAAAAAAATTAAAAATGTTATCACAACCCAAATCAGTAAAGTTCGAGGTTAATCCTGGACAAGAAATATTTATCGAAACAGGTAAACTAGCACGTCAAGCGGACGGAGCAGTAACTGTTAGACAAGGAAATTGTATTTTGTTAGCAACCGTTGTTGCCAACAAAGATCCTAGAGATGGTCAAGACTTTTTCCCATTAAGCGTAGATTATCAAGAAAAATTTGCATCTGCAGGTCGTATTCCTGGATCATTTTTCAAAAGAGAAGCACGTTTAAATGACTATGAAATTTTAACAAGCCGTTTAATTGATCGTGCATTGCGTCCTTTATTCCCAGAAGATTATTTGTGCGATGTGCAAGTATTGATATCCTTGATTTCAAGTGATGAAAATGTAATGCCTGATTCATTGGCTTGTTTAGCGGCGTCTGCTGCAATCGCAGTATCTAATATTCCAATTAAGGAAATTATTTCAGAAGTGCGTATCGGACGCATCAAAGGTGAATTTATTATCAACCCTTCTAAAGCACAATTAGCTATTTCTGATTTTGAATTTTTAATTGCTGCTACTGACAAGAATTTAATGATGGTAGAAGGAGAGGCGAAAGAATGTTCTGAAGAAGAATTAGTGCAATGTTTAGAAATTGCACATGAAGCCATTCGTAAACAAATTAAAGCACAAGCGGAATTAAGAAAAGTAGTCGGTATTACGGAAGTGCGTGATTATAAGAAACCAGAACAAGATGAAGCGATCAAAGAAAAAGTATACGCTTTTGCAAAAGCAAAAGTAAATGCCATCGCTGAATTAGGTTCTGCAAAGCATGAAAGAAGCGATGCATTTTCTGCATTGAAAAAAGAAATCATTGAACATTTAGGAACAGAAATAACCGACTTGCAAAAGAAATTAGCAGGTAAATATTATGAGGATTTGAAATGGGAAGTTGTTAGAGATATGATGGTGGATAAGCGTATTCGTTTAGATGGTCGCCAATTAGATCAAGTGCGTCCATTAGCGATGGAAGTGGATCCATTACCAACACCACATGGTTCTTCTTTATTTACAAGAGGAGAAACACAATCACTAACTACAGTAACATTAGGAACTAAGTTGGATGAGTTAATGCAAGAAACTGCAGCAAGCGCTGAATACACTAAATTTTTCTTACACTATAATTTCCCACCATTCTCTACCGGAGAAGTGAAGATGATGCGTGGCGTAGGTCGTCGTGAAGTGGGACATGGTAATTTGGCAATGCGTTCTTTAAAACAAATGCTACCTGATACAACTACATTCCCTTACACTTTGAGAGTAGTTTCAGATGTATTGGAAAGTAATGGTTCTTCTTCAATGGCAACTGTTTGTGCCGGTTCATTAGCTTTAATGGATGCGGGCGTTCCAATGCCTAAGCACGTGAGTGGTGTGGCGATGGGATTAATTTCAAGAGAAGATGGTAAATATGCGATCTTAACGGATATCTTAGGTGATGAGGATCATTTAGGGGATATGGATTTTAAAGTTACTGGTACCCGTGATGGTATTTGTGGCGTTCAAATGGATATTAAAGTAGACGGTTTAAGTATGGATATTATGCGTGAGGCATTGTCTCAGGCGAAAAAAGGGCGTTTACATATTTTAGATGCCATGTATGAATGTATGCCAGCAGCGCGTGCTGATGTGAAACCACATGCACCTAGAATGGTTAAGTTGATTATTGATAAGGAGTATATTGGAGCAGTAATCGGACCAGGCGGTAAGATTATTCAAGAAATGCAAAGAACGACTGGTGCTACGATTAATATTGAAGAAGTGGGTAACCATGGTGAAGTAAGTATCTTCTCTGCAAATAAGGATAGTTTGGATGCTGCAGTTAAATGGATCAATGGTATTGTTGCCGTTCCAGAAATTGGAGATGAATACGAAGGTGTTGTAAAAGGAGTGAAGGAATTTGGTGCCTTTATTGAATTCATGCCAGGCAAACAAGGTTTATTACATATTAGTGAAATAAGCTGGAAGCGTTTGGAGACGATGGAAGGTATCTACAATGAAGGTGATGTAGTGAAGGTGAAATTGGTTGGTTTGGACCCTAAAACAGGTAAGTTCAAATTGAGCCATAAGGCATTATTGCCACGCCCAGAACAAGCACCTCGTGAAGACCGCGGTCCGCAAGCTTAATTTTCTCTGTGCCTTTTAGAAAAGGCTAGAAATACTCAAAATGCCTTCTCGTTACGCGGGAGGGCATTTTAATTGGTATCTTTGCCTCCCATAAAACAAGAAAATGTCCAAAACCTACATCCAAATAGCTTTCGATTTTAAAGATCAGGATCAGTTTGAGATGCTAGTCGCCCAGTTAGCTGATTTGGGGTTTGATGGATTTAATGAGGAGGAGGCAGCAACGGGGATTAATAATGGGGTAGGAATGAGTAGTATCCTAGGGACTACAACTGGATTAGGCGCTGGAGCTGGTCATTGCAAAACCTTTATATTAGGCACTGATTTTGAGGGGCAAGAAATTGAAAAAGAATTAGATATAATATTTAATCAAAATAGTTTAACTTATTCAAAATCAATAATTAAAGAAAAAAATTGGAATGCAATTTGGGAATCAAATTTTGAACCGGTAAGGGTAGGTGATTTTGTAGGAATTCGGGCCCATTTTCATCCAAGCTTTGACCCAGCAGTACAATATGAAATAAAGATTACCCCTAAAATGAGTTTTGGTACAGGACATCATGCGACCACTTTTTCAGTCATGCAAATGATGGAGCATCTAAATTTTAAGGGAAAGTCAGTGTATGATTTTGGTACTGGCACCGGGGTATTGGCCATTCTTGCCGAAAAATTAGGTGCTGTTGATTTGTTGGCAGTGGATAATGATGATTGGTGTATTGAAAATGCGAAGGAGAATATCCTAAATAATGACGCAAATGGCATATTGATCAAAAAGGTCGATTCCGCCTATCAGGATCGCCAATTCGATATCATTCTAGCCAATGTGAATAGACATATCATTGAAGCCAATATGCAGGAATTGACCCATGTGGCGCATTCAGGATCTGAATTAATCCTAAGCGGCTTATTAATGGAGGATCAAGAAGATATGATACAATTAGCTGCTAATCATGGGTGGAATTTTGTAAAATCACAGCCTTTGAATGGATGGGTGAGCATTTTGTTTAATATTTAGTGAGGATTTTTTTCATAATGTTAACAAATCATTAATTTTTTGGGTGTATCTTTGTTTCCCACTATAATTTTTTAGATGACTGAAATTGTTTTTATCCTATTGGCTTATTTGATCGGATCCATCCCAACTGCGGTATGGGTGAGTAAATCTATTTTTGGCATTGATATACGGGATTACGGTAGTGGAAATGCAGGCGCAACTAATACATTTAGAATTTTAGGATCAAAGTGGGGCAGTTTAGTCATGTTAGTTGATGTAACAAAAGGAATAATAGCGACCTCTTTATATATTTTCATCCCATTTTACTTAACGCATGAACTAGCTAGAACTAATTTCATGATCGCATTGGGTATGGTCGCTGTTTTGGGTCATGTTTTCCCAATATGGGCAAATTTTAGAGGCGGTAAGGGAGTGGCAACCTTATTAGGAATGACCTTGGCAATACAACCTATTGTTGCTTTGATTTGCTTGGTTGTATTTTTAATATCATTGCTATCAACACGTTTCGTTTCGCTTAGTTCCATTTTAGCTGCTGTTGCTTTCATGATACTTATTTTATTCATTTTTAATGAAAAGGAAACATTGTATCGCATTTTTGCAATGATTGTAGCGATGATGGTGGTGATAACCCATCATAAAAACATCTCAAGGATGTACAAGGGAACTGAAACTAAGCTCCCAATTTTCAAGAAAAGAGACAAATAGTTATGTGCCTAATTGATTGATTATTATTAAGTATTAACTTTTATCTCCTATTTTTAGTATTAATAATTTAGATTTTCGTAACTTCGTCCTCTTTTAAATCCTAGTTAATATGTCAAGTAGTCTACACCTTTTAGAGAAATTACAGTTAAAGGAGGAAAAAAACTTATTGATTCAGGGCCTGCCCTCATCTGTAGAGAAGCAGTTTGCGAAGCTTTCTTATAATAAAAATTTAACCCCGCTTTTAAAGACTAGGAAAATTGACTTTGCGCTTATTTTTGCGATTAATCAATTTCAGTTAAATAATATTTTAAAGGAGTTGTTTACTGCTTTACATGGAGATTGCAAATTATGGATTGCCTACCCAAAAACAACTTCAAAAATTGTATCCGACTTAAATAGAGATGCCAGCTGGGATATACTTTCAAAAAACGATTTTGAAGCCATTCGCCAGGTGACCTTGGATCATGTTTGGACAGCAATGCGATTTAAAAAGGTCGATCAATTACCTAATAAGAACAGAACCTTTGTTGAATTCAAATCAGCAGACATTAAAGTGGACGATTTTGAAAAAAGATTAATAGCCCTTCCGATAGAATTGGATAAATTATTTGCAGCCGATGAGGAGGCAAGAGAGTTTTTTACTTCTCTATCCATCATCAATCAAAAGGAATATTTGAGTTGGATTCAAGGCGCAAAAAAGGAAGAAACTAAGCAAAAAAGATTAGAAGCTACATTAGAGAAATTATTAGCGGGGAAGCAAAACCCTTCAGAGAAGTAGCCAATTTATATACTTATGATTTTGAGGCGCCTATGAAGGCGCCTTTTTCATTCTATTTTTTTAAAGAAATTTAAAAGGGGGGATCTGTTGTTACTTGAAAATTACAGTCCCAATATGTTGTGTTAAATCGCGCTCCACTTGTTTTAAGTGTTTGTGGATTTGTAGTAAGTGTAATTCGTCCGACGGGGGTGCATTTTCAAGATCGCTTTGATTTTGCGTAATCATTTTTTTTACTTTCCGTAATTTAAAATACATCAAGCTTATTTCAACTTCCGCTAAAAAATTCTTTTCTTCCTGCTGCTTTTTTAACCCTAGCTTCTCATTCCATCTTAAACTCAATTCATGCTCAGGGGCGAATAGGGTTAATACCCATTTTTGTACATTTTCATCTTCATGGTATTGCAGGGTTTTGCCATTGGGCATTTTACCTTGGTCCTGCCAATTTTTATAAGCCTGCATCACATGAATCATATCCGGATTTTCTAAAGGGAATGATTCTAGTTCTTCCCAAACCCAAGTGGCTACCTTTCTTCCGTCGGCTAATAATTCATTTCCAAATTCAATTATAACGCGTACTAAATTTTTCTCATGAACTAGGTCGCGGTCCATGACTAAATCAATATCATCTGTTTCAGAAGGACTGCTAGGGAAGCTCGGCATTAATATAGCAGCTTCGTCATAGGACATTTTCTTTTCCTCCTTTACAATCTTGTCACGTTTAAATTTATTGACTAATTGTGTCAAGCCTGTTTCATCAATGCGTAATAAATTACTACATTTTTTTACATACTCTTGGAGCTTAGTAAAATCTTCGGGCTTGTTAATTTTACTAAGTGTTTCCGCTATTTGATTAACTAAAGAGTTTTTCTTATTTAAATCATTGCCTACTTCCTTTAATTGCACTTCTAATTGAAATAGGACAAAATCCTTTTTGGCGGATTGCACAAATTCTCTGAAGGCATCTGGCCCTACTTTATTTACATAGCTATCTGGATCCTCCTTATCTGGAATCAATACCAATTGAACATTCAATCCTTCTTCCAACGCCATATCTAATCCACGAAGAGCTGCTTTAACACCAGCAGCATCTCCGTCATAAATGATGGTTAGGTTGGGGGTGTATTTTTTTATTAATCTTAATTGATCAATTGTTAAGGAAGTTCCGCCACTCGCCACAACATTTTCAATACCTGCTTGGTGTAAACTAACCACATCGGTATAACCTTCCACCAACAAACATTCATTTAATTTATCAATGGAGGTGCGTGCAAAGTAGGAGCCATATAATACTTTGCTTTTTACATAAATATCATTCTCTGGGGAGTTAATATATTTGGGCGACTTATCATTTTTTGCAATTTGTCTTGCGCCAAATCCAATGACCTTTCCAGTGGTATTGTGTATGGGAAAAATAATGCGATCACGATAATTGTCCTGCCATTCGCCATTCCGTTCCACCACCAATCCTGTTTTAGCAAAAAGTTCAGGGTTGAATTGATTTTGTATTAGGGCCTTTGCCAAGCTGTCTCGCTCGCTTGGGTTATATCCAATTTTAAATTTCTCAACAATTGGTCGTAAAAAACCGCGGTGTTGCATATAGCTTTGGGCAATGGCTTCACCTGATTCGGTTTCCCAATATTGTTTCATGAAAAAATCCATCGCAAAATGGTTAATGGCATATAAGCTATCTGCCACTTGTTGCGCCATTTTTTGTGCAGGACTGGATTCGGTTTCTTCAATTTCTATATTATATCTTGCAGCTAACCATCTCAAAGATTCAACATAGCTATACTTTTCATGCTCCATTAAAAAAGTAATACTATTCCCACTTTTACCACAGCCAAAACATTTGTAAATTTCCTTAGCAGGGGAAACGGTGAAGGAGGGTGATTTTTCGTTGTGAAAAGGGCAGTTGCCGATAAAGTTGGTTCCGCGCTTTTTAAGTTTAACAAATTCCCCAACCACATCAATAATATCAATGCGGTTTGTAATTTGTTGTATGGTTTGCGCGGTAATCATGACGGCGAAAATAACTAATTTGAGCTAATTTGGAGGTTAATCTTAGTCAAAGGCATCGGTCAATGGGCCTAAATGTTCCAGTTTCTCCATGGATGGCACTTGAAAACTCTTTTACCACAATAGTCGGGATTTAATTTTCAGCCGAAAATTCCATATCGTCACTATCCAATAACTCCCTTTCAATTTCTTCCATTTGGACGATATCCCAGGCTTCTGTTTCAGTAGGGGTTAAATTCATCATTTCGGCATATTCCGAGCTGTCAATGCTATTTTGGAGGGCATCCGACACTGCACAAATGACAAAAGAGGCATTATTGTCATAAAATTGCTGTTGGGCATTGGCTAAAACGGCAATGATGGAAGCATCCCATTGTTTCACTTGATCGCAGTTTACAACCAGGTTTTTAGGGCTTTGCGACAGTATTTTTTGGGTTAATTCATTGATTTCTGGCACACTATTTGAAGTTAAGGAAGCATCGAGGAAGGTGACGACAGTAAATTTTTCCTTAAGGTCTGTTTTGTATTGCATGTGATTTCATTTAAAAGGTGAATAACTAGTAATGATTGACATACTTTAGGTCAAAAATTTTCGTTAATCTTGTAACAACTCCAAATTAAGATAATGGATAATAATTTTTCAACACAAGTTAAGGAAATCATTGCTTATAGCCGCGAAGAGGCCCTAAGATTAGGGAATGATTTTATCGGTGCAGAGCATTTAATGTTGGGGCTTATTCGTGACCAAGAAAATACGGCCATCAAAGTGCTTAAACAACTCAATGTAAATCTAGGGGAGTTGCGCAAGGAAATAGAACTAGCAGTAAAAGATAAGTCGGGTAAAAATATTACTAATATTAATAGCCTTCCTTTAACCAAACAAGCTGAAAAAGTGATTAGGGTGACGGTGCTTGAAGCAAAGGCCTTAAAAAGTCCGATGGTTGAAACGGAACACTTACTTTTAAGCATTCTAAAAAACAAAGAAAATATTGCTACGCAAATTTTAAATCAATTTGATGTTGATTATGATTTGTTCCGTTCTGAATTAGGGATGGTGGGTTCAACACCTACGCAACCCATTAATCCACCAGCTGCAGAATTTCCAGATGATGCAGAGGATGAATTTGATGAAGAGAAAAGAGGGGGTTCTGGTTTTGGGGCTAGTCCAAAAGCAAAAACAGCTACAGCTAGTAAATCTAAAACACCGGTACTTGACAATTTTGGAAGAGATATTACCAAGCTGGCTGAAATGGATTCCTTGGATCCAATTGTAGGTAGAGATGCCGAAATTGAAAGAGTGAGTCAAATTTTAAGTCGTCGTAAAAAGAACAATCCTATTTTAATTGGAGAACCTGGGGTGGGTAAAACCGCGATTGTGGAAGGATTGGCTTTGCGAATTGTGCAACGAAAAGTAAGTCGCGTTTTATTTGACAAACGAGTTATATCATTGGACTTAGCTGCTTTAGTAGCTGGTACAAAATACAGAGGCCAATTTGAGGAAAGAATGAAGGCCATCATGAATGAATTAGAAAAGAACAGAGATGTCATATTGTTCATTGATGAAATACATACGATTGTAGGCGCTGGAGGTGCTAGTGGCTCATTAGATGCCTCTAATATATTTAAGCCTGCTTTAGCGAGAGGAGAATTACAATGTATTGGTGCTTCCACATTGGATGAGTATCGTATGCACATTGAAAAAGATGGGGCATTGGATAGACGTTTCCAAAAAGTAGTGATTGAGCCACCTAGTGTAGCAGATACAATTATTATACTTAATAATATCAAATCTAAATACGAGGATTATCATAGCGTTGTGTATGATCAAGAAGCGATTGAAGCCTGCGTAAAATTGAGTGATCGTTATATGACGGATCGCTTGTTGCCTGATAAAGCAATTGATGTATTAGATGAAGTTGGCGCTAGAGTGCATTTAAAAAACATTAATGTACCTCAAGATATTGTTGAATTAGAAAAACAAATAGAGGAAGTTAAAAACGAAAAAAATAGGGTCGTTAAAAGTCAGCGTTTTGAAGAAGCTGCCAACTTAAGAGACACAGAAAAAAAATTAGGGGAAGCTTTAGAAAAAGCAAAGGCCCAATGGGAAGATGAAAGCAAAACAAAACGTTTCCCCATTAATGAGGAAAATATTGCCGAAGTAGTGAGTATGATGACGGGTATACCTGTGAAGCGTATGGTGGAGGCGGAAACAACCAAGCTCAGAAAAATGGCCGATGAAATGAAAGGAATGGTCATTGGGCAGGATGATGCAATTAGTAAAGTGGTGAAAGCCATTCAAAGAAATAGGGTTGGCTTAAAGGATCCCAAAAAACCAATTGGAACATTCATCTTTTTAGGTCCTACTGGCGTTGGTAAAACAGAATTGGCGCGTGCATTAGCGCGTAACATGTTTGATTCAGAAGAGTCTTTAATTAGAATTGACATGAGTGAATACATGGAGAAATTTTCTGTAAGCCGATTGATTGGTGCGCCTCCTGGTTATGTTGGTTATGAGGAAGGCGGACAACTAACAGAGAAGGTGCGTCGCAAACCTTACTGTGTAATCTTATTAGATGAAATTGAAAAAGCACATCCAGATATTTACAATATTTTATTACAGGTATTAGATGATGGTATTTTAACTGATGGTCTAGGTCGTAAAGTGAATTTCAAAAATACTTTAATCATCATGACTTCAAATATTGGTGCGCGTCAATTAAAAGATTTTGGTGATGGTGTTGGATTTGCCACTGCTACGCGTGTAGAACAAACGGAAGAAAACAATCGATCGGTTATTGAAAAGGCATTGAAGCGAACTTTTTCGCCTGAGTTTTTGAATAGGGTGGATGATGTAGTGGTATTTAATTCATTAACTAAGGACGATATATTCTTAATCATTGACATTATCATGAAGAATGTATTAAATCGCTTGGTTAACTTAGGATTGAACTTGGAGTTAACCGCGGAAGCTAAAACATTCATAGCGGATAAAGGGTATGATGTGCAGTTTGGTGCAAGACCTTTACACCGAGCGATTCAAAAATATATAGAAGATCCTTTAGCGGAGGAAATTTTAAACTTTAATGTGAAGGAGGGAGATACTTTGATTGGTGATTTTGATACTGCACAAAATAAGTTGGTTTTTACCTTGCAGAAAAAACCCAACGAAAAAGCCCCAAAATCAAAGGAGGCATAATTAATCAGCTTTAATTTCAATATTCTCAATAACCTCAGTTTTACTGGGGTTATTTTTTTAGAAATATTTGGTACATTTAGTAAAGGAACTTTTTTCACATTTAGTACGAAATCATTTTTATGAATCAACGAAGAAATTTTTTGCAGTCCCTATTTTTTGTACCTGCGATTGCCAAATCAAATATTGGGGCTAGTAAAAGTCAGGTGGTTGCAGGGGACTCAAAGTCCTCTTTAAGCCATCGTTTTAAAATAAGCTTAAATGCATACTCCTTTAATGCGCCCTTAACCAAAAAGGAAATCACGATTGAGGAGGTGATTGATTTTTGTGGGAATTTGAATATTGATGCTATTGACATAACAGGGTATTATTTACAAAACTATCCGCAAGTACCCTCTGACGAATATATTTATAGCATTAAAAATAGGGTACATAAGGCAGGACTTAGTATCAGCGGAACGGGCATACGCAATGACTTTGGATCCCCAAATCCTACCGACCGACAAACGGAAGTTGCGTTTATAAAAAAGTGGATTGAAGTGGCGGCTAAATTAGGCGCTCCGGTGATTCGTATTTATAGTACAAAAAAATTACCGGATGGATATGACTGGAAGCAAGTGGCAGATTGGATCATTGAAAGTTTTGACCAATGCGTTCAATATGGAAAAAAATTAGGGGTGATTATTGCCATGCAAAATCACAATGATTTTATATTAACAGCCGAACAAGCTATTTACTTTGTTGATCGTCTCGATAAACAATGGTTTGGCTTGGTGGTGGATACAGGTAATTTTCAAACCAAGGAAGGGTATAGTGAAATTGAATTAGTAGCGCCTTATGCAGTCAACTGGCAAATTAAGGAGCTCATTACCATTGATGGTAAAGTGCAACCCATGGATTTAAAAAAGTTAGTTAAGATTATTGCAGCATCTCCTTATAAAGGCTACTTGCCCACAGAAACTTTAAATCCAGGTGATCCAAAAGTTATTATCCCACCATTTTTGAAAAAAGTAAGTGACCAGTTAAAGCCCTATATGTAAAGAGGAATAATTTTCGCGCGAATTGCTGCGTAAATTATTCCTCTTTAACAATGTAGTAGTTGTATTAGTTATTTAAATACCAATCTTTATAACGTTTCAACGCTTCTAAAAAATAATAGTCAGCGTAAACAAGTGGCACATCAATCTCTGAGTTTAAGGTAAGTGCACCTACGCAATGTTTAATTAAAAATCCACCATTCTCACCTTCTTTTGCTCGGTAGGTTTCATTGGATAGGGATTGTATCATTTTTACACCATCATTAATGTATCTTTCTTTTTCAGCACCTGTTGTATATTGCGCCAGCTCCATCAATGCAGATGCAGTAATAGCTGCAGCAGAAGCATCGCGCTTTGCAATGGGTTGTTGACCTGCATCAAAGTCCCAATAAGGAACTTTATCTGCTGGTAAATTAGGATGGTTCAAATAAAATGCTGCAATTTTTTTTGCATGATTTAAGTAAGCAATATTTTTTGTTGCACGGTACATGGTGATGTAGCCATATAATCCCCAGGCTTGACCTCTTGACCATGCGGAAGTATTTGCAGCACCTTGGTGGGTGGTTTTTCTTAATACCTTGCCTGTTTTTTCATCAAAATCAACAACATGGAATGAGCTATAATCAGGGCGATA
Source organism: Chitinophagaceae bacterium (assembly GCA_009693715.1). Lineage (GTDB taxonomy): Bacteria > Bacteroidota > Bacteroidia > Chitinophagales > Chitinophagaceae > Sediminibacterium. Next base: position 36,066 of record SHWT01000002.1, on the reverse strand, counting down.
AAATTCTTTCATGGAAGTGTTACTATGTGTAACAGCAATTTGTTGGTATTTGGCATCCCCTCCATTTTGACTCACCCAGTTCAACATTTCTAAATTCATCATGTTATCAATAATCACAGGGCAATTAAAGTATTGATTTTTATTCCAAGATTGAATGGATTTCATTGTAGGGCGGTACCTGGTTGCTAAGGAAGCCGCAGCGTTAAAAATGATTTGTTTGTATTTTTCATCTTTAAATAAGCGATAAGCATTTCCGTAGCTGCAATACATCATGAATCCTAAGTCGTGATTGCCTGTATAGTATTGATTTGGTTCAATCACTTTTAAAGCACGTAATGCTTCTGCTTTAATGGTTTCACTTTTGGTTTGCTCGTAAATGTATAATAAAGAGCCTGGATAAAAGCCAGTGCACCACCAAGTGATATCTCTTGATTGGAGCTGATTTTTAGTATTATCATAGGATTGTGGAAGTTTGCCTGATGGAACCGATTTCATCATCAATGTATATTGGCTTTCGGCCAAAGTATAGTTTTCAGTGATCAAATTTTTCATGATATCATTTCTGCTGCTTTGTTGCCCGACAACGTTTTCGTAAATAAATGGCATAAGAAGGAATGATAATAATAATGATTTTAATTGCATAGGGTTTAATTTAGAAATAAAATTTATCTTTATAGGGTGGGTAAATTTTGAATAATTCTTGTATTTGACAATATAGCCAATCGTTCAAATTATGTTAAATTTACCTTTACAAAATAATTAAAATCAAGCAAATGACCAATGTTTTTACCGAAAACGATATAGTAAAATGGACAAATGTTGCGCCTGGTGTACAACGTGCCATTTTAGCTTATGACGAATCAGTGATGTTGGTTAAAGTTAAGTTTGAAAAAGGGGCCATTGGGGCCTTGCATCAACACCCACATGTGCAAATTAGTTATGTGGCATCTGGACAATTTGAGGTGGAATTGGGCGGGGTAAAAAAGGTATTACATCAAGGGGAAACCTTTTTTGCAGCATCCAATGTTTGGCATGGGGTAATTTGTTTGGAGGAAGGCGTTTTAATGGATACTTTTAGTCCCATGCGGAAGGACTTTATAGAAGGGTAGATGCAAAGTCTTTATAATATAACTAAAATTGTTTCTACGGGTTGAACTAATTAAGTAAAATGAATTATGAAAAATAGCAAGTTGAATTTAAGCAGCATCGTTTTTTTATTATTTACGGTAATGTTTTTTATGTCTGTCGATATAATGGCGCAACAAAAAAAGGATACTCCAAATAAAAATGTAATTCCAAAAACAGGTACTCCAAAAAAAATAGTGACTGCACCTATCAATAAAAAAGTAACTGCTGTAAAAAAATTAACAACGGAAGATTCATTAAAATCATGTTGTAGTAAGATTCCTTCTCGTTTTAACGCATTTGGACAAAAGGTGGACAAACACGATGGAATGGTTTGGATACCTCCTGGAAATTTTATGATGGGTGGGGATAATGAGCAAGCACGTAAAGATGAATATCCAAAGCACGGCGTTAAAGTGAATGGATTTTATATGGATGCAACAGAAGTGACGAATGCGCAGTTTAGTGAATTTGTAAAAGCAACTGGATATATTACAACAGCAGAAAAAGATATTAATTGGGAGGAGATTAAATCCCAAGTACCTCCGAATACGCCTAAGCCACCGGATTCGATCTTGAAGGCTGCTTCCTTAATTTTTGTACCTACAAAATCGGAAGTCAATTTAAACGATTACAGTCAATGGTGGGCATGGACCAGAGGTGCGAATTGGAAGCATCCAAATGGGCCAAATAGTGATATTATTGGAAAGGATAATTTTCCAGTGACACATGTAAGTTGGGATGACGCTGTGGCTTATAGTAAATGGGCGGGTAAAAGATTGCCCACTGAGGCGGAATGGGAATATGCTGCGCGTGGCGGATTAGTCAACAATAGCTATAGCTGGGGCAAAACCTTTGATGAGACGGGGGCGAGTAAATGTAATTTTTGGCAGGGTAATTTTCCTTATTTGAATTTAAATAAAGATGGGTTTATGGGTGCTGCGCCTGTAAAATCTTTCGCACCGAATGGTTATGGATTGTATGATGTGGCTGGCAATGTTTGGGAATGGTGTGCTGATTTATACAACAATGATTACTACACACAACTAAGCAAAACAAAACTTGCCATCAATCCCAAAGGGCCCACTAAAAGCTTTGATCCTGATGAGCCATTAATCACTAAGCGTGTGATGAGGGGTGGTTCCTTTTTATGCAATGATTCCTATTGCAGTGGTTACCGCGTATCTGCTCGTATGAAAAGTTCCCCCGATTCAGGAATGGAACATTTGGGTTTTAGATGCGTAATGGATAAAGAATAGGTCCATTAATTTTATTTCAATAAATATTTATAACTAAATCATGAAGCAATTTTTTTTATTGGCCCTGGGTGTTTTTTTTATTTCAATGTTAAAGGCGCAAAATGTAGGAAGTGGTGAAACCATTCAATTTGATATTAAACAATTAGCAGTAACAAAAGCGAAAGTCCAAAGTGGCGACAAATCAGTGATGGATGCTTACAAGAAGTTAATAGCTTCTGCGAATAAAATTTTAGCCTACAAGCCGGTGTCAGTGATGGATAAGGTAGATATGCCGCCGAGCGGAAATAAACATGATTATGTTAGCTTGGCGCCCTATTGGTGGCCAAATCCAAATACGCCCAATGGTTTACCTTATATTAGAAAGGACGGTCAAATAAATCCGGAAGTAAAAAATTATCCCGACAAGCAAAGTATGCCCAGGTTATGTGGTAATATTTATTTGTTGGGGATTGCTTATTACTTAAGTGGCAATGAACAATATGCAAAAAAAGTGAATGAATTGATGACTGTTTGGTTTTTGGATACGGCAACACTGATGAACCCTAATTTAAATTTTGCACAATATATTAAGGGTGTAAATAGTGGAAGGGGTATAGGAATTATTGACACCAGACATTTTGTATACGCACTTGAGAGTGTCCAACTTATTAAGGGTTCATCAAATTGGGATGATCAAAAAAATAATGCCACGAAAAAATGGTTCGCGCAATTTTTACATTGGCTACAAACGAGTGAAAATGGATTAGAGGAAATGAAAGCAGACAATAATCATGGTGTATGGTATGATTTTCAATGCTTAGGTATTGCCTTATATTTAGATAGTAATGATTTGGCTAAAAAAATTATTAATCGAAGCTTACAACGTTTGGATGAGCAGTCCAATAGTGAATATTTTTTTCCATTAGAATTAGCGCGAACGAATTCCTTACATTATTCTGTTTTTAATTTAGTTGCATTTAGTTCAATTGCGCAGCTAGCAGAAAAAGTGGGTGTTAATTTTTGGGAAAAAGAAACAGTACATCAACATTCTTTAAAAAAATCATACACGGCATTATTGCCTTATATCAAAAAAGAAAAAACCTGGACCGGTACCGAAATAACACCTTATTATGTAGAAGAGGCGTTTAATTTACTTTTACATGCGTCCGAAAAATATGATTGTACGACTTGTAAGGTGTCGATTCAAAATTTTGCAGGCGAAAATTACAAAAACTTATTACTCCAACTTTTTTAATTAAAACATAAGATTACAGATGAGCAATTTTAGATTAGATAATAAATTAGCATTAGTCACAGGTTGCAGCCGTGGTATAGGGATGGCAATTGCCATTGACTTAGCTAATGCAGGCGCTGATATTATTGGTGTTTCGAATAGCATGCCCAAGCAAGGCAGTGAAGTAGAGAAGGCAGTGGCAGCAACTGGTCGAAAATTTTATCCCTATGCGGTAGATTTTTCAAATCGCACTGCTTTACATGCCTTTATAGAAAAAGTGAAAATAGATCATCCACGCATTGATATTTTAATTAACAATGCTGGAAGTATTATGCGTGCACCTGCCGCCGAACATTCCGATGAATACTGGGATACCATTATGGAAATTAATTTAAATGCGCAATTTGTGCTTACCAGAGAAATTGGAAAAAGAATGGTAGCGGACAAGTCAGGTAAAATAGTTTTCACTTGTTCCTTGTTAAGTTTTCAGGGAGGAATTAATGTGCCTGGCTATGCAGCAAGTAAAGGGGCGATTACATCCTTATTAAAGGCATTTGCAAACGAATGGGCGGCACATGGGGTAAATGTGAATGGTGTTGCGCCTGGTTATATAGAAACCGATAATACAGAAGCTTTACGCGCCGATCCGGAAAGGAGTAAGTCAATATTGTCAAGAATACCAGCGGGTCGTTGGGGCAAATCAGCTGATTTAGCAGGAGCTTATGTATTTTTATGTTCCTCAGCAGCTGATTATATCAATGGCTCAATTATAACAGTGGATGGTGGCTGGATGGGGAGATAAGTAGCAAAATAAGTAAAGAATCAAAAAAATAAAAAATATACATATGCAAATAAGATTTCAAAACAGCCCAGTAGAAACAAGTAAAATGAATACGACTGAACTGCGCGCTAATTTTTTAATTCAAGACTTAATGAAGCAGGATCAAATCAATTTGGTGTATGCTCATTATGATCGAATGATTGTTGGTGGGGTTGTGCCAGGAAAAAATAAGATAGACCTTGCCAATGAAGGCGAGTTAAAGGCAAACTATTTTTTAGAGCGTCGTGAATTAGGTATTATTAATGTGGGTGGCAAAGGAACAGTCACTGCAGATGGCGTAGATTATGAAATTGATAAATTAGAATGTGTCTATTTAGGAAAAGGAACTGAACATGTTTCTTTCGCAAGTAATGACGCATCCAATCCTGCATTATTTTATTTATTATCTACACCAGCACATCATACCTATCCTAATCAAAAAATGACCAAAGCGGATGCGGCACCCGTTAAGTTGGGTGAGTTGGCTACTTCTAATAAAAGAACTATTTATAAATACATTCATAATGATGGCATTCAAAGTTGTCAATTAGTAATGGGCTTAACCATCTTAGACGAAGGATGTGTTTGGAATTCAGTGCCACCACATACCCACACCAGAAGAATGGAAGCTTATTTTTATTTTGATATGAATGAAGCACATCGCGTTATGCATTTTATGGGGGAGCCACAGGAAACAAGACATCTTGTTATAGGTAATAATGAAGCGGTGTTGTCAGCCCCTTGGAGTATGCACTTTGGCGTGGGTACAGCCAACTATGGTTTTATTTGGGGTATGGCAGGGGAGAACAAGGAGTTTACGGATATGGATCCTGTGCCTATTGCAACGATTAAATAGACGGTACGAGTTTGTTTCTATAAATAAATCGTACGAGTTTTAATAATAAAATAGCCATCCTTTATTTTGGGATGGCTATTTTTTGCGTTATACTGAAAGCTATTTTCTTAAGCTAATTTAGTTATTTTTTCAAAATCAATGGCTTCGCCATTTTTTGTGCTTTTAATGCTAATTCTGTCGCAAGTAAACAATGCGCTTGTGACATAGCGGTTTCAGTTCTATTGATAACATCATCAACAAATAATGGACCAAATGGTAATTCAACATTATTACAATCTATGTATCTCATTTCTTTTTTATCAGTCATGTATAAATGATTGCCCCCTTTATGTCCTGAGGATACATCTATATTTTTACGAACCTCAATATAACCATCGGTTCCTAAAATAGTTAATCTGCCATCGCCCCAGCTACTTAAACCATCTGGTGTAAACCAGTCCACTCTGATATAGCCTGCGCCACCATTGCCTTGTAACATGACATCTCCAAAATCCTCAAAGTTGGGGTATTGTGGGTAATGCACATTGCCTATTTGTGACATTAAAACTTGGGCCTCTGTTGATTGTGTGAAGTGTAAGTATTGATCAAATTGATGCGAGCCAATATCTGTTAAAATTCCACCGTATCTTTTTTTATCGAAAAACCAATCAGGTCTAATGGCCAATCCAGTTTTGCCTATGCCATTATTAATGCGATGTGGCGCTAAATTTATTGTTTGGATTACATTACCAATCGCGCCAGATTTGACCAATTGGCTGGCCATCTCAGTGCCTTTGTTTTCCAATCTTTCACTATACATGATTGAAAATATTCTTTTCGTTTCCTTTTGTACTTTTCTAACAGCGGCAAGTTGTTCTAAAGTAATAATCCCTGGCTTATCAGTCAAATAATCCTTGCCATGTTGCATTGCACGAATACCCAATGGGGCACGTTCGTCAGGAATGCCCGAACTTAAAATCAATTGAATATTGGGGTCTTCTAAAATTTCATTTTCGTTCTTTGCTAATTTTGCTTCAGGAAATGATTTTAAAAAATCAGCCACTAATTCTGGTTCTTTAGCATATAAAGCAACTAATTGTCCGCCACCACGCTTTATCGCTTCCGTCATTCCATAAATATGTGGATGGTTAATATTGATGACTCCAAACTTAATGCGGTTAGGAGCTACTTTAATAGGGGCAGCTTGTGGAATTGTTTCTGCTTTTGTTTTATTAGACATGCCTGAAAATAATAGCATACCCGATAAGGCAGAAGTAGTTTTGATAAATTTGCGACGATCTGAATTTGAGTTACTCATAGGTAATTTTGAAAAAGTTCTTTTAAGTTATTTTATAATATATTTATTAAAATTTAATCCAATCCTTTTACTTCGTAAGGGAAGCGGTGTGGTCGGTTTAACAATGCATTTGCTTCGTCATCATTTAAGAAACGCTCGTTCATTGGATCCCAATAAATTTTACGTTTTAATTTCATTGCAATATGATGTAATAAACAAGTAGAGCAGGAGCGATGTCCAATTTCAACAGGAGAAATAGGTTGTTTTCTGCTAACGATACTTTCTAACCAGTTGCCATGTTGGTCCGCACTTTTATATAAATTAATTTCATTTTCACCAATCACTGAAGTAATGATTTTGTTATTGCTTGCAGTTAACGGTAATACTTTATTTTTACCTGTTGGGATTGGATCACTTGAACTAGCGCGATAATCACCACGGGTAACAAATATCCAACCTTCGGTCCCTTCAAATTTAATTCCATTGGATATTTCATTGCTGATAATCATTTTTACGCCATTCGCATAAACACCTTCTGTTTGAAATAAACCATGCACATTCCATAAGCCTGATTTAGGAAAATCAGCGCGTCCAGAAATTTCAATAGGCCCTGTATATTCTGTATCCATACCCCAATGCGCACAATCAACATGGTGTGCACCCCAACCGGTGATCATACCAGCGCCAAATTGTTCCATACGCAACCAGCCTGGTCGGCTATAATCATTTTGTGGATGCACTCTTTTTTCCGTGTAATAAACATTCGGTGTGGATCCTAACCAAGCATCATAATTTAAATTTTTTGGAATCGGCATTTCTGGTTCCTCATCTCCACCTGGATCACCTGGTAAACCAACATATACCGTTTTTAAATCTCCAATACGACCATTACGTACCAATTCAGCAGCATAACGAAATTGTGTGGAAGATCTTTGCTGACTGCCAATTTGCAAAATGCGACCTGTACGGTGCACTGCATTACTCAATGCACGACCTTCAGCAATTGTTAAAGATGCAGGTTTTTGCAAATACACATCTTTCCCCGCTTCCACTGCATGAATCCCTAAATAAGCATGTGAATGATCCGGGGTACTAATTAATACGGCATCGATATCTTTATTCGCTAATAGGGCGCGATGATCATCATACATAGTTACCCCATCATAAGGTTTGCCAGTTTTTGCAGTATAATAATCATTGACATATTTTTTACCATCAGCTAATCTTTTACTATCCACATCACAAACTGCCATGATGCGTGCTTGATCAAATGGTAAGGTTTCTTTCATATCGTGGTCACGTGAAATACGACCCACGCCAATAGCACCAATATTAATTTTATTACTAGGCGCATTTTTACCGATAACTGAAGCAGGAACAATGGTAGGGAAGCCTGTCACAGCTATGGTAGTTGCGGCGCTTGCCTTTAAACTGTTTTTAACAAAGTTGCGTCTGTTCATTTTTAATTATTTAATGATTTCTTTATTTTTTTAATTCATCATCTCTAGTAACGGCAATTGCATTTTTATAATCTAGTCCGTTGAATTGATTTGCAATATATTTTATTCCCTGTAATAAATGATTAATATAGGTAGGTTCTTGGTAATTTTCTTTTGCATGCCCCAAGGCAGTTACCCAAATATTACCCCCTTCAAAATGCTGGTACCACACCGCGGGATAATAGTTTGCAAAGGAGCCTGCATTTTTAACGATCATCTCTTTTTGGGTGGTATCTAGGCTTGATAAATCATGTGCCATTAACACTTGAATGCCAGGGTATAATTCCTTGCCAAAATAGCATTCATCTTCCTTTGTCCATAAACTAGGAATCCCTTTCATGGAAGGGTGGGTAGGCGCTAAGTTTTTTATACTAAATTTTTGAAATTTTGCATGCCATGAAAATGTTTCTCCTAACATCATTTTAAACCAAGTCCAATTGCGTTCGGTGCCTGTGACTGAATGCACGCCTACAAATCCGCCGCCTGCTTCAATATATCTTCTAAACTGAACGCGTTGTTCATCATTATCAAAAACATCATTGTTCGTACTCGTAAAAATAAGCAGTTGGTACTTTTTTAAATTAGCTTCAGTGAATACACTTGGGTCGTCAGAAACTTCCACTTTAAAATTATTGGTTTTACCCAGCTGTTGAATACAAGCAACTGCCGAGGCAATATTATCGTGCACATATCCTTTCCCATTTTTAGTATACACCAAAATCTGACTACCTGCTAGTTTGTCCTTTACTACTTCATTGAAATTTATTTGATTACTTCTAGCGGCCTTAATTATAGCGTTACTTCTATCTGCATTTTTATAACTTGTTGAAGATGAAATAAATGAACTGCAACATACTGCAATTAAAAAGAGAAAGATGTTATTTTGTAATATGTTTTTCATAAATGATTGTTGCGTTAAATTACTAAAATGTAATGTATAAAGCTATAATATTACGATATCGTTTTCGTAGTATGTTAATAAATTGTTATTTAAAATATTTTAAATATCAAATAAAATTTATACTTTGAAACTGCTTATTTACGATTGCTTGCTTATTTCGCTTTGATTTAATTATTACACTAAGGTTTAACACTTCTGCTTTTTTTAAAAAAAAAGTTTAAGCGGTTTTACCTTAATATTTATTTATCATTTGATTGTTGCATTTGTAATGAGGCAAAACAAAAATTTTAAATGCTAGTTAAATGAAAAAAAACAAAAAAGAATCTAAAAAACTAATCTCGAGTAGCATACTCCTACTTGGTTTATTTAGTTTTTTCGTAACTACTTCAATGCCCGTTAAGGCGGAAGTTACGACACTCAAAACATCCTTAGCACAAATTACTGTAACAGGTAAAGTAACAGACAGTCGTAATACCCCTTTGGATGGTATTAGTGTTGTTGTAAAAGGTAGCAAAACTGCCGTGATCACTGATGCGAAAGGTATGTTTACCATTAGTGTTCCGGATAATGGAACGCTTGTATTTTCTGCCGTTGGATTTATTTCAGAGGAGGTTGCTGTAAAAAATAACAAAGTAATTAATGTTTTTTTAACAGAACAAGTTTCTTCTTTATCTGATGTGGTGGTGGTAGGTTATGGTACAACTAAGAAAAAAGATCTTACAGGTGCAGTAGTGCAAATAAAAGCATCTCAGTTGGAAAATGAAAATGCAAGATCCATACAAGATATGCTTCGTGGTAACGCCCCTGGCTTAGATGTAGGGTTTAGTGCCACGCCTAAAGGCGGTGGATCCTTACAAATTCGAGGTCGTGCTTCATTGACGGCATCCACATCTCCTTTAATTGTATTGGATGGCGTAATTTATCCTGGTGACCTTGCAGATATTAATCCAAATGATATTGCCACCATGGACGTACTTAAGGATGCTAGTTCTGCAGCTGTATTTGGCGCTCGTTCAGCAAATGGTGTTATACTTATTACTACCAAAAGGGGAAAAATTGGTAAACCAATAATTACAGTCAACTCTAATTATACCATGAATCGAATTTCTAGTTGGCCGGGTTTACTATCTCCTGATGAGTTTTTGTCATGGAGACAGGATGTTAGGTATAGTATGAGAGGTTATGATTCTACTTCAAAACCAGGTATGAAATATTTTGAGTTGGATCCTAGGAAGCTTCCATCTGGTTTTACTGTTGATCAGTGGCTTGGGCTTTCTAATCAAATTGGAGCAGACCCAGTCACTATTTGGTTGCAACGCTTGGGTGGTGGCACTGGAACGCAGCCTGTATCCATTCAAAGTTATAAGGATGGCAAGCCTCTCGATTGGGAATCATTAATATTGAACAAAAATGGAATGCAACAAGACCATACTGTTGGTATTTCAGGTAGGACACAAAACACCACTTACTATACTTCATTAGGGTATTTTGAAAACCAAGGGATGTCCAATGGAGAAATATTTAAAACTTTTAGATCAAGGTTAAATTTAGAAACTGAAATTGCTAAGTATTTAACTTTTGGGTTAAATATGCAGTTTGCGAGCAGGGATGAAGGGCAAACGCCTGTGAGTATTGGAGATATGTTGAATTCGACACCTTTTGGTGAATTATATCAAGCAGATGGACGCCTTCGTGCAAGCACAAATGATGACGTTGGTAATAATCTAAACCCATTGGTTACTCCTTATTATGTAAAACGACTTATTAAGTTTAATAATCTTTTTGGTTCAGTGTATGTAAAGGGAAAACTTCCATTAGGATTTTCATATCAAGTGAATTATACACCGAGGTTTGAGTGGTCTCAAAATTATCAACATATTTCTTCCAAAAGACCACTACTTGAAAGTAGAGGGGGTATTACTGCAAGAACGGACGATCGTACTTTTCAATGGCAGGTTGATAATTTGTTAATGTGGAATAAAAAAATTGGGAAACATAGTTTTGACGCCACTGCTTTGTTCAATGCGGAAAAGTTTCAGTTTTACTCTAGTACCATCAATGCAGAGGGTTATTCGCCTAATGACAACCTAGGTTGGAGTGGTATTCAAGCTGCTAGTATCAAAGTTGTGAGTGCAAATGACCAATATCAAACAGGAGACGCTATAATGGGTCGTTTAAATTATTCCTATGATGAAAAATACCTTGTCACTTTAACTGGTCGTCGTGATGGTTATTCTGCATTTGGTCAAGGTAATCCGCGTGCATTTTTCCCATCTGCTGCTTTAGCTTGGGTGATTTCCGATGAAAAATTTATGCAAAAAACGCAAGGTATTCTTGATTATTTAAAAATGCGTGTTTCTTATGGTGAAAACGGTAACCGTGAAGTAGGTCGATATTCCGCATTGGCGCAACTTGCTGCAAGCACCTATTTATATACTTCTCCTGGAGGCGTAAATATTCCTATAGGCGCTGTATCAACAACAAATATGTCTAATCCTAATTTAAAGTGGGAGCGACAAGCTTCAATTAACTTTGGAATCGATTTTAGTACCAAAGGTGGTAAAATATCAGGTGCAATAGATTATTATGTAAGAAATACAAATGATCTATTGGTGAATAGAGCATTACCTAATGTGACTGGTTTTAACAGTGTAATTACCAATCTTGGTAAAGTGGATAATTCAGGTTTTGAATTTAGTTTGAATACTGAAAATATAAAAAAGAAAAATTTTATTTGGAGAACTACCATGGCTGCATGGACTAATAAAAATAAAATAATTAGTCTTTATGGTAAAGTTCCTGTTACAGATGCCACTGGAAATGTAATAAATAAGGAACAGGATGATAGGGCAAATGGTTGGTTCATAGGACAGAATATTAATACTGTTTGGGATTTTAACGTATTAGGTGTTTGGCGTGTGGATGAAGCTGCTACTGCAAAATCCTTTGGTTTTTCACCTGGTGATTTCAAACTTGAGGATGTTAATAAGGACGGAAAATTAACGGTGGATGACAAAGTATTTTTGGGTCAAACTACGCCTAAGCTTTCTTTCAATTTAAGAAATGAGTTTACGCTTTATAAAAATTGGGATTTTTCTTTTCAATTGTATGGTCGTTTAGGACAACTTTCACAGTTTAATGAAGCAGCTAACACAGATCGTTTTTATGATCGTTCACAGTTTTACAAAAGACCTTATTGGACCCCAGAAAATCAAATTAATGATTACGGTAGGATGATGTCTTCGATAGGTTCGGGTATTGGATTTAATATCTGGAGAAAATCATCATTTGTAAGGTTAAATAATATCGGTATTGCTTACAACATGCCTAAAAAATATATTGAGAAAATGAAATTCCAGTCATTGAAGTTTTATTTCAATATACAAAACGCATTGGTTGTTTCGCCATGGGAGTATTTCGATCCTGAAAACAAAGGGTTCACTCCTTCTTATGGTACATTTGGCATTAACTTAACATTTTAATCATTAATTTAAATACAAATCATTGGATATGAAAAATTTTAATATAAAATATTTACAATACCTATTCACCATGTGTTTGGTATTGTTTGTTGGTCAATCCTGCAATAAGGATTGGTTGGAGCCGAAGGCTTTGTCTTTTTATTCTCCTGAGAATACGCTTCAGGATGAGTCAGGCTTTAATGCTGCACTTGCGAGTATTGCCAAAAATGTTCGACAAGAATTCTACGAAGATGGCGCTCCAATTATTACAGAAAACATTTTTTCTGAAATGGCCGTTGAAGGCACAACTGATAAGTTTGGTCCTGCAGTAAATATGGATATATTGATTACGCCAGATGCGCAATTAAATAGTAATGACTTTAACAGAATTGGCTATTTTTGGGAAAGAAACTATTTAATTATACGTTTATCGAATACCATTACTTCAAGAATTGCTACTGTAAAAACAATTACAGATGATAAAAAAAATAGTATACTAGGTCGTGCTTACTTTTTTAGGGCCTATGCATACTATAGACTCGTGCATCAATTTGGTGATGTACCTACTACTTTTAGTGAACTTAGTTCTGCAAAATTAGATTTTACGTCGGTTAAGCGTGAGGTGATTTTACAGCGATTAAAGACTGATCTTGATTTTGCAATGCTCCATGTGCCTTGGGTATCCAATAAGGGGGAAGTGAATAGGGCAGCTGTTGGTCACTTGTTGACTAAGGTGAATCTTGCATTAGGTTTGTTTGATGATGCAATTGCTTCATCGAGTGCAGTGATTAATAATGGAACCTATAAGTTAATGACCAGTCGATTTGGGGTTGATGCTGGTATAACAAGTAAAAATGTAATTTGGGACTTACACAGACGTAATAATAAATTTAGCGCAGCCAATACGGAGGTTTTATTTTCTGTTATTGATCGATTTGGTGATCCTTCTGCTACCGTAAATGGTACTACGAGTATGCGTCAAGCATTGCCTTTTTCATCTTCAGGAATTATTTTGACCCCAGATGGCTTAGTGGGTATGACTAATTCTAAAGTTGAATTTGATCATATGACAGATTATGGTCGTGGCATTGGTCGTTGCAGAGCAACACCATATGCTACTGTTTATATTTGGGATGATAAAAAAGATTTGAGACATGATACCCTTTCTAGAAACTGGATGGAAATGACCATGCTTACTTATAATAATGCGGGCACTTTAAAAGGGAAGTCGCCTTATTATGGGCAAAGACTTCGATTTAGAAAAGCGGATGGATCTTTGCTAGTAAGTGGGGGTGACACTATTCGTACTTGGTTTGGTTGGCCGCATTATAAGTTATATGTGGAAGATGAAATTAGATATCCTTATCAAGGAGGTAACTCAGATTGGTATGTATTTCGTTTAGCTGAAACCTATTTGTTAAGAGCTGAAGCATATTGGTATAAAAACGATTTAGCATCAGCTGCTGCAGATGTTAATATGGTTAGAACAAGAGCAAAATGTTCCCCTTATACTGCAGCACAAGTAGATTTAGGCACTATTTTAGATGAGCGTGGAAGAGAGTTGTATTATGAAGAGCCAAGAAAAACAGAGTTAACAAGAGTTGCTTTTATTTTAGCAAAATCAGGTAAATCCTTTGCGGGCAAATCGTATACGACTGGTAATTTTTCTACCGCTAATTTCTGGTATGACAGATTGATGGCCAAGAATGATTTTTATGGAAAAGGGATTAAAAATGTGAGAGGAGATTTGTATAAAATAAGTCCTTATCATGTATTATGGCCAATTCCACGACCAGCAATCTTAGCGAATAGTTTGGGACAAATAAATCAAAATTTGGGTTATGCTGGATCAGAAACAAACAAGCCTGCATTAGATAAAATTCAAGAGTAATACTATTTTTTATTAAATGTCCCTGTCTCGAATCATCGGGGCGGGGACATTTTTTTTAATTATATTGTAGTAACTTTATTTTTTAATAATAATTTTATCATTTCTGTTTTAAAAATAAGACCATGTCAAATCGTCGAAAATTTATTCAACAAACTATTTTAGGGGTTACAGGATCTGCATTGTTACCAGTTATTGGTCATGCGAGTAGTCATTCAGTGACATCATCGCACAGTGCCAATGCACCTTTACAAATTGGGATGGCAGGGTATTCTTTTGCAAAATTTAGTTTGGACCAATCTATTGCAATGATGAAACGTATTGGATTGTCAAACATGTCCTTAAAGGAAATGCATTTGCCATTGAATAGTACGGATGCACAAATTAGTGCGGCAATGGCTAAGTATAAAGCAGCAGGCATTAATATTTATACAGTAGGGGTTCTCTATATGAAAACCAAAGAGGCAGTTGATAATACATTTGCCTATGCGAAGAAATGTGGCGTAAACATGATTGTAGGCGTGCCTAATTATGAATTAATTGAATACGCAGAACAAAAAGTGAAGGAGTATGATATTAAATTAGCCATACATAATCATGGACCGGAGGATGCTTTGTATCCAGCACCGGGAGATGTATATAACCGCGTAAAAAATTTAGATGCAAGAATGGGTATGTGTATTGATATCGGGCATTCATTACGTGCGGGTACCTTACCTGAAAAAGCGATTCGTGATTTCAAGGATCGTTTATTTGATTTGCATATTAAGGATATTAATACGGCAGCAAAAGAAGGGAAAGGTATTGAGTTTGGTCGTGGTGTTATTAATTTTGGCGCAGTCATTGAATCACTTCGTAAAGTTAAATATACAGGGGTATGTAGTATCGAATATGAAAAAGATATGACAGATCCTTTGCCAGGAATTGCAGAATCAGTGGGGTATTTTAAAGGAAGAATGGCTGGGGATGATTAATATAAAATCAGCTATCCAATATTAGCGATTAATTTTTTGTATCCTTACATTGGTAGAGCAAAAATAGAAACGTTATTCACTAAAAAGTCGTATCCTTTATTGGGTAGGACTTTTTTATTGCGCGTTGCCCCAACGATAACTTTTATGATCAATGCTTGCTAAATCCAACATTCTGTTCACCACGGTCATGGCTAGTTCTTCCATGGTTTTAGGCTTGCTGTAAAAGCTGGGTGTTGCAGGACAAATAATACCACCCGCCAAAGTGATGGTTTCCATATTTTTAATATGAATTAAATTATACGGTGTTTCGCGCGCTACTAAGATGAGCTTTCTTCTTTCTTTTAATACCACATCTGCCGCACGCGTAATTAAATCATCGCTAATGCCTGAAGCAATACGTCCTAAGGTACCCATGCTACAAGGGACCACAAACATGATATTGTATTGCGCTGATCCTGATGCAAAAGGGGCATTGAAATCATTTTTTTTATAAAAAGTAAAAGGGTATTTAGTATAATCTTTATTATCTAATTCAGTTTCCCATACCATTTTTGCATTATCGCTCATTACCACACCCACTGATTCGTATTGGTCATTTAGTGGGACTAGTGCGTCCATCAAACATTTGGCATAAATAGCGCCACTTGCACCCGTTATAGCGATAATTATCTTATTCATGATATTATAACAAATTAAAGTTGCAAATGTTTGAGTGAAAGAAAATTAATATTAAACAATATGTTGGGAGGATTCCCTAATATGTAAGGTGGATTGTAAAACAATATTTTCGTTCGGGATATAGGTTTTGTTTTTGTCAAGGTATTTGAACATCACCTCCGCTGCAGTTTTGCCAATATTATAAGCCGGTTGGGTGATCGTGGAAAGGGAAGGGCTTAATAAGGAGGCGGTTTCAAGATTTGAAAAACAAATTATTTTTATATCATTAGGTATATTAATATTTAATTCTCTACAAACTTGATAGGTGGTGATGGCTAGTTTTTCTACGGAAGCGAAAATGCCATCTGGTTTATTTTTCCCACTCAAAAGTTTTTTTACAAGATTGTAGTTTATTTCCTCATCATTGCCGCATTTTATAATTCGTTCCCGTTTGACTTCCATATTATTTTTAAGCAATTCCTCTAAATAACCACTTTTCCTTTTTTGCATAATTGAAATATCATCCCCTAATGATAAAAAGGCGATATCCTTACATTCATTTTCAATTAGATGTTTGGTTGCATTGATGCCGCTAATATAATCGTCGGTAGTAATTTTAGCAGTTTCAATTTCATGACAAATTCGATCAAAGAATACAATAGGAATACCTTTTTGTTGAAAATCAGATAAATGGGTTTGATTGTTGGTATTCATCGTCACTGACATCAAAACGCCATCTACTCTTTTATTTTCCAAATGCTTCATGATCCCTTTTTCCTTTTCAATATCTTCATGTGTTAAATAGATCAGTACATGATAGTCATTTTCCTGTGCGATACGCTCAATCCCATTAATGGCCAATGCGAAATAGTTATTGGCCACTTCAGGGACCACAACGGCAATGGTTTTACTTTTATTTCTTCTTAATCCACTCGCGAATGGATTGGGGGTGTAGTCCATTTCCTTAGCTTTCGCCAAAACGCGTAATTTGGTGGCATCCCCAATTTCATGACTATCCCTTAAGGCCTTTGATACCGTTGAAATGGATAGGTCCAATATCTTTGCTAATTGCTTTAAATTGACTGCTGCCATGGGTGTATGTGCTAATGTTTGCTTTGTAAGTTCTAAATTATTGCCAATTTACTAATATTACTACATCGTTTGCGTAAATAGTATAGTTTATTTGTTTTTTTCTCGATTGAATAATTCGAAATTTGTTTAAAATTTTGTAATTTTCATACTAATTAATTGCTACTTGTGCTTGCAATAAGTGAATGGTTTTATTCACTTAACTTATTGTATTTGAACATCATATAAACAATTAATTAAATTATTTACTTATTTGTATTTCTTTTTTTGTTAGATAATATAATCTTTCAAAATGCTTTATAAATAAAATGAAAATAGGATGATATTTATTAAACTTAAATTTAAAAAATGGGACATTCGGACATGTTTAGTTTAGCAGGAAAGGTAATTGTGGTTACTGGAGGTACTGGTGTATTAGGCGCTGGTTTTGTCAAAGGGATTGCAACCCAAGGAGGTATTCCAATTATTTTGGGTCAAAATGCGGAAAAAGGAAATGAGCGAGTAGCAGAAGTGAAAGCGAATGGAGGGGATGCGCATTTTATTTCGGTGAATGTATTAGAAGAAGCTCAATTGGTTTCAGCAAAAAATGAAATTTTAGAGAAGTATGGCAAAATAGATGGCTTAGTGAATGGCGCTGGAGGAAATATTCCATCGGGTGTTTTACAGCCAACCGAAGATGTTTTCAATTTGAATATTGATGGAATGAAAGATGCTTTGGTGCTTAATTTATGGGGTACTATTATTCCAGTTCAAGTATTTGGACCTGAAATCGCAAAAACGGGCAATGGAAGTATCGTTAATATTTCATCGGTGAGCTCCAAGCGTGCTATAACAAAGGTTTTAGGATATAGTATGGGTAAGGCGGCCATTGATATTTATACCAAATGGTTTGCTATTGAAATGGCCAATCGTTATGGTGATAAAATAAGAATCAATTCCATCATGCCGGGGTTTTTCCTTACAAGTCAAAATAAAACTTTACTAACCAATGAAGATGGATCTTATACAGACAGAGGCAATGCGATTATAAGAAATACACCTTACAAAAGATTTGGCAAGCCAGATGAATTAATAGGCGCCTTGGTTTGGTTATTAAGTGACGCGTCAAAATTCGTGACGGGTATGGATATCGGTGTAGATGGAGGATTTACGATTAACAGTGGGGTATAAAAATTTACATTCGTTGAATGACGGTAAAAAAAATATTTCAATGTCGATCATTTAACTATTGCAAATGTTTTTTGAGATTGTATTTGATTAAATTATAAAAGTTGAATTAAAATAATGGGACATCATTTTTACCCTTCATATGGGAATGTAAAAAACAGAATGGAGCAAACCATGCGCTGGTATGGGCCAAATGATCCAGTTTCTTTATCAGATATCAGACAAGCTGGTTGCACTGGCGTTGTTACCGCATTGCATCATATTTCGAATGGGGATGTTTGGACAGTAGATGAAATTCAAAAAAGAATTGATTTGGTAGAAGCTGCTGGATTAAAATGGTCAGTCGTTGAAAGCTTGCCAGTGCATGAATCCATTAAAACGCAAGTCAGCGGCTATTTGCAAATTATTGAAAACTATAAAATTAGTTTAAATAATTTGGCAGAATGTGGTGTCAAAATTGTGACTTACAATTTTATGCCTGTCATGGATTGGACAAGAACCAATTTAGAATATCCTATGCCTGATGGTTCATTGGCATTATTGTATGAAAAAGCGGCGGTCATGGCTTTTGATTTATTTATTTTAAAAAGAAAGGGTGCTGAAAAGGATTATACCGCAGAAGAAATAGTCATTGCTAAACATAAATTTGAAAATGCAAGTGAAGCTGAATTAGCGTTGATACAAAAAAATATGATCAAGGGTTTGCCAGGAAGTGAGGAAAGTTTTACGATGGAACAATTTCAAGCAGCTTTGGATGCCTATGCAGGAATAGATGCAGATAAATTAAGAAGTCATTTGATTTATTTTTTACAACTAGTAGTTCCGGTAGCGGAAGCAGCAGGTATTAAAATGGTCATTCATCCTGATGATCCGCCGCATGCCATTTTAGGATTGCCAAGAATTGTAAGTACTGCATCAGATATCGCTGCTTTAGCAGGTGCAGTTCCTTCCTTGAGTAATGGATTGTGTTTTTGTACAGGTTCCTTTGGCGTAAGGCCTGATAACAATTTACCAGAAATGGTAAAGCAGTTTGGGGACAGAATCAATTTTATTCACTTACGAAGTACGAAGCGCAATATACAAGGTGACTTTTATGAGGACAATCATTTAGAAGGGGATGTGGATATGTATGGGGTGATTAAAGAAATTGTTCTTGTGATGCAAAAGCGTGGTGTTGATATACCGATGCGACCTGATCATGGACATCAAATGTTAGATGATTTGAAAAAGAAAACCTATCCTGGTTATTCTGCTATTGGCAGATTAAAAGGTTTGGCGGAATTAAGAGGTGTTGAATTAGGTATCTTAAGAAGCCTAGAAGAAAATAAATAAAATAATTAAATAATAGACACTATGGCTATTTCGAAAAAGAAAACAATATTTACCGACCAATTTTTACTTGAAAGTAAAATGGCGAATAAATTATACCATAATCATGTAGCTAATTTGCCTATTATTGATTATCACAATCATCTGCCTCCAAATGAAATTGCAGAAAATAAAAAATTCAAAAATTTAACAGAGATTTGGTTAAAAGGGGATCACTATAAATGGAGAGCGATGCGTGCGCTGGGTATTGATGAAAAATTAATTACAGGCAATGCAAGTGATGAAGATAAATTTAAAGCTTGGGCTAGATGTATGCCACAAACCATTCGTAATCCATTATTTCACTGGTCACATTTAGAATTAAAACGCCCTTTTGGAATCAATGAATATTTAGATGAAAAAAGTGCCGGTGCAATTTATAAAAAATGCAACACGCTTTTGGCTCAGGATAAATTTTCAACACAAGGAATTTTAAATAATTATAAGGTGGAATTAGTGGGAACCACCGATGATCCATGTGATGATTTGGCTGATCATAAAAAAATAGCAAAAAGTAGCTTTAAGTGCAAAGTATTACCCACTTTCAGACCGGATAAGGCTTTAAATATTTCAAATAAGGAGGCGTTTATACAATATTTGCAAAAGTTGGAAAAGGTTTCAGGTACAAAAATTAATTCTATCAGTACTTTTTTAATTGCATTAGAGAGTAGGGTTAATTATTTTCATCAACATGGTTGTCGCGTGTCGGACCATGCATTTACGCAAATGCCATCCCAAATTACTTTCACTACGGAATTGGAAAAAGAGTTTGTTCAATTTATTAAAAACAAAAACAGTTCACCTTTTTCTCAGCCAGAGCGTTTCTCAGGTGCCATACTTTTATCATTATCGAGAATGTATTGTAAAAAAGGCTGGGTACAACAATTTCACTTGGGCCCGATTCGTAATAATAACACCAAGTTAGTAGCTCGTATTGGAGTTGATTCCGGAACAGATTCAATTGGTGATTATCCACAGGCAGTTAGTTTGTCTAATTTTTTAAATGCGTTGGATCAAAGTGACGAATTAGCTAAAACTATTTTATACAATAACAATCCTTCTGATAATGAGGTTTTCGCAACCATGTGTGGTAATTTTAGTGACGGCAATTTAAAGGGCAAAATGCAGTTTGGATCAGGCTGGTGGTTTTTGGATCAAAAGGATGGCATGGAGAAGCAAATAAATGCTTTATCAAATATGGGTGTTGTATCCACATTCATTGGAATGTTAACAGATAGCCGTAGCTTTTTATCTTATTCGAGGCATGAATATTTTAGACGTATCATTTGTAATTTATTTGCACAGGATATGGAAAAAGGACTTATACCCAATGATGAAAAGTGGATAGCAGATATCTTAAAAAATATATGTTATTATAATGCAAAGGAATATTTTAAAATTAATTAATATAAAATAAAACAAGTTATGAGCAAGAAAGTAGTTACACTCGGGGAAATTATGTTGCGTTTGTCAACACCCGATTTTAAAAGGTTTGTACAAGCGGACACCTTTGATATCACTTATGGTGGTGGAGAAGCAAATGTGGCTGCAGCTTTATGTAATTATGGTTTAAATGGAACTTTTGTAACCAAAGTACCTAATAATCCAATTGGACAATCTGCTATTAATCATTTAAGAAGATATGGCGTAGATACCCAATTTATTGCGCGTGGTGGAGATCGTTTAGGCATTTACTTTTTAGAGACAGGTGCTTCCATGCGTGCGTCACAAGTAGTATATGATCGTGCAGGTGCATCTATTGCTGATGTGGATGCGTCTGAGTTTGATTTTGATAAAATTTTAGATGGTGCTGATTGGTTTCATACGACAGGTATAACGCCTGCTTTAAGTGATAAAGCAGCAGCTTTAACATTAGCGGCTTTAAAAGCGGCAAAAGCAAAAGGAATTACTACAAGTATCGATTTAAATTACCGTAAGAAATTGTGGACTAAGGAAAAGGCAAGAGAAGTGATGACTGAATTATGTAAACATGTGGATGTGTGTATCGGCAACGAAGAAGATGCAGATACTACTTTAGGTTTTAAAGCTGCTGATACAGATGTGACCAAAGGGGAGTTGAACCTAGATGGTTTTAAAGATGTATTTAAGCAAATGCAAGCAAAGTTTGGATTTAAATTTATTGCATCCTCATTGCGCGAAAGCCATAGTGCAAGTGATAATGGATGGAGTGCATTGGTTTATAATGGAACTGATTTTTACCATAGCAAACAATACAATGTTCGTATTGTGGACAGAGTTGGTAGTGGCGATAGTTTTGCAAGTGGTTTGATTTATGGGTTAGTAACAGGCATGTCGATGGCAGATGCTGCTGAATTTGGGGTTGCTGCTAGTGCTTTAAAACATACTATTCCAGGTGATTTGAATCACGCAACATTAAGTGATGTTAAAGATTTAATGAAAGGGGATGGTAGTGGTCGTGTTCAACGATAATTATAGTAACTTACTAATGATGCGATTCATATGAGTCGCATCATTCATTTTTAAAATTGATGAATTAAAACAGAATGAAATGATTATAGATACTCTTCAGAATGCACACAAATATTACAGCGTACATCCTTTATTTCAATCCGCTTTTGAATATATCGCTGCACAAAATTTAGCGGCCATCGAAACAGGCAAGTTTGATATTTCCGATGGATTAAAAGTGATTAACAATACGGCGGTTGGTAAAACAGCTGAAGCGAGTGTTGCAAAATTTGAATGCCATAATAAAAATATTGATATTCAACTTTGTATCAAAGGGGATGAGCAAATGGGATGGAAGCCAAGGAGTAAGTGCGTATTGCCTAATGGTGATTATAATGAAGAAAAAGATGTGCAATTGTATTTGGATCAACCTGATACTTTTTTTAGTTTAACCGATCACCAATTTGTTATTTTCTTTCCGGAAGATGTTCATGCGCCAATGATTGGGGACGGGGAAATTACAAAAATGGTCATAAAAGTGAGGATATAGATAATCCGATTCATGTCGGATCAATTGTATTTTAATATTAATAGTAATAAAAAAATTATGAGTAAAAATCAACAAGCAATCGACGCAATCATTCACCAAGGAATGTTGCCTTTATATTTTAACGCTGATGAGTCCGTGAGTATCGAAATTTTACGTTCTATTTATAAAGCTGGCGTAAAAGCAGTGGAATATACCAATCGTGGTGAAGCGGCTTTAAAAAACTTCAAAGCAATGGTGGCAATTAGAAATGCAGAAATGCCTGATTTATTAATGGGGGTGGGGACAATAAAAAATGTAGCGCAAGCGACAGATTATATTAATGCAGGAGCTGATTTTTTAGTGAGTCCGGGTTATGTTGCTGAAGTAGCTGATTATACGCACGCTAAAGGATTATTGTATGCGCCAGGTTGTATGACGCCTACAGAAATTATTGCAGCTGAAAACAATGGGGTAAAATTTATTAAGTTATTCCCAGGTAATTTATTAGGCCCTGAATTTTTAAGTGGGATCAAAGATATATTTCCTAAACTTTTATTTATGCCTACTGGAGGGGTGGATACGACTAGGGAAAATATTGAAGGCTGGTTTAAAGCAGGGGTATGTGCAGTGGGTATGGGAAGTAAATTGATTAGTAAAAAATTAATGGAAGCAAAGGAGTATGCGACCATTGAAAGTGAAACAATAAAAGTGTTGGAACTTATCCAAACAATTAAAACAAAGTAAATGAAACAAACTACTATTGGAAAATATCGTTGGACCATTTGTGCGTTATTGTTTTTTGCAACAACCATAAATTATTTAGATCGTCAAGTGTTGAGTTTATTAAAGCCCACCTTGGAACGAGAATTTGATTGGAGTAATAGTGATTACGCAAATATCGCTTCGGTATTTCAATTTAGTTACGCGATCAGTTTATTGTTTGCTGGACGTATCGTAGATAAATTAGGCACAAAATCAGGCTATGCCTGGGCCATCATTATATGGTCTTTAGCTGCAATTTTACATGCTTATGCGGTGCCCGCGGGTATGATGGTAGCAACCGTTTTAGGTTGGGTAGGAATTACTGCAGTGCCAATTTCAATTGCAGGTTTTATGTTATCAAGGGCCTTATTAGGTTTTGGAGAAGCGGGTAATTTTCCAGCAGCCATTAAAGCAACAGCCGAATATTTTCCCAAAAAAGAAAGATCATTTGCTACAGGTATATTTAATTCAGGTACCAATGTGGGTGCCATATTAGCACCACTATCTGTTCCATGG
Organism: Chitinophagaceae bacterium; assembly: GCA_009693715.1. Taxonomy (GTDB): domain Bacteria; phylum Bacteroidota; class Bacteroidia; order Chitinophagales; family Chitinophagaceae; genus Sediminibacterium. Next base: position 12,276 of record SHWT01000002.1, on the reverse strand, counting down.
ATAGTAACCACTTGGGGTTGGGAGGAAGCATTTTTTATCATTGGGGCTATTGGATTCTTGTGGTTGATTTTTTGGTTTATCTATTATGATAAGCCCGCAGAGCAAAAAAGATTATCTGCAGATGAGCTGGAATACATCACTGATCATACTGAGGTGGAGGACACCGTAGTAGATGGAAAAGTGACCAATCGAATTTCATGGGCTACATTGATGGGTTATAAACAAACCTGGGCTTTTGCTATTGGTAAGTTTATGACAGATGGGGTTTGGTGGTTTTTCTTATTTTGGTTACCAGGTTATTTAAAGGACCAATATAGTATGGAAGGCACTGCAATCATCATTCCATTAACGGTATTGTATAGTATGACTATGGTAGGTAGTATTGGTGGCGGTTATTTCCCTACTTATTTTATTAACAAAGGAATGAAGCCATATGATGGACGTATGAAAGCCATGTTGATGATTGCATTTATTCCTTTGGTGGTTTTAGCGGTACAACCTTTGGGTTATTTGAGTTATTGGGTACCCGTTATATTTATAGGTATTGGTGCGTCAGCGCATCAGGCATGGTCAGCAAATATTTACACCACTGTATCTGATATGTTTCCAAAACGATCCATTGCAACAGTGGTAGGTATTGGAGGAATGGCTGGTGGATTAGGTGGTGTTGTGGTTTCAAAAGTGGGCGGTTGGTTGTTTGATAGCTACAAATTAAAAGCAGTCAATGCGACTTGGTCAAGTGCTACAAGTACAGGCTTTTCTGATTATTTAAACAAAGTGGTTTCGCTCAACGTTACCGATAAAAAAGGCATATTGATAAATGTGGCACAAAAAGATTGGTCAAATTTAACCAAAGATATTCAAGCAAAATTACAAGCAGTGGATCCAACCCAATATGAGTTGTTTATTCATATTCAAAAGGAAGCAGTACGTGGTTCCTTAACGACGGCCTATTCAATGATGTTTGCTTTTTGTGCAGTGGCGTATTTAATTGCATGGAGCATTATGAAATCATTGGTTCCAAAGGAAAAAATAATCAACTTGTAATTAGATAATATAGATGCTTCAATTTTTTGAACAAGCAAGAAAGCATTTAGAAAATGACGCCATCGTTCATGATGGCGTCATTTATAAGTATGAGCAACTGATAGCTACTTCCCAAAAATATTCCGGAATACTTTTAAATGGGTCATCTGATTTAAATGAAGCTAGGGTTGCTTTTATGGTACATCCTGGCTTTGATTATGTAAAAATTTTATGGTCAATTTGGTTATCAGGGGGTGTTGCGGTTCCGTTATGTATCACCCATCCACTTCCTTCCTTGGAGTATGTGTTGGACGACACACAATCATCTCTTTTAGTTATCTCAAAAGAATTCAAAGAAGTTTTAGCAACTTATTTACAAACTGCTAATATTCGAGTAATTGTCATTGAGGATGTAAATGAAGAACGAATTGCATTTCCAGCATCATTACCTCAGATAGAAAAGCAACGAAACGCATTAATTTTATACACAAGTGGTACCACCAATAAACCTAAAGGGGTGGTGACTACGCATATAAATATAGAAGCTCAAATAAGTACATTAATTCATGCTTGGGAATGGACCTCCAATGATCGAATCACCTGTGTATTGCCATTACATCATGTGCATGGCATTATAAATGTGGTTGGATGTTCACTATGGGCAGGGGCTACCTGTTATTTCACTGCTGGTTTTTCGCCAAAGCTTATATTTAATTTAATTGAACAAGGAAAATTAAATGTGTTTATGGCGGTGCCTACCATTTACTATAAGCTGATTGCCTATATTGAAACATTAACGATGGATGAACAAAATACATTGCGTGAATGCTTGAAAAAATTTAGGCTAATGGTATGTGGATCAGCAGCGCTGCCTGTAACTGTGATGGATAAGTGGGCGCATATTAGTGGCCATCTATTATTAGAAAGATATGGGATGACTGAACTTGGGATGGCCATTAGCAACCCCTATCATGGCGATAGAAAGGCGGGATATGTTGGTATTCCTTTGCCTGGTGTTCAAATAATGTTAGCAGATGAAAACTATGTTCAAGTAGTGGATCAAATACCTGGGGAGATATTGGTAAAAGGGGATAATGTTTTTAAAGAATATTGGCAACGACCGGAAGCTACCCAAGCCACTTTTACAAAAGATGGCTGGTTTAAAACTGGTGATATTGCAGTGATTGAAAATGGATATTATCGGATTATGGGTCGACAATCTGTAGACATCATAAAGTCGGGCGGATATAAAATATCAGCATTGGAAATAGAAGAGGTTTTAAGAACTAATGAAATGATACACGATTGCGCAGTCGTAGGTATTGATGATGATGAGTGGGGTGAGTTAATTGTAGCAGCCATTGTTTTAAAAGATGCTTTCAGCAATGACTTTAATGAAAAAAAATTATCAGATTGGATTGTAAATTATATAGCTTCTTATAAAAAACCAAGAAGGTACTTGGTCATGAATGATTTGCCTCGCAATGCAATGGGCAAAGTAGTGAAGAATGATATCAAAAAAATGTTTGTTTTAAAATGATTATCCATTATGAAAAAATTTAGTAAATTATTTTGTTTTATATTTTTGCTATTTGTGCATTTTGAAATATCGGCACAAAAGCAAAAAACAGATGATGCTAAAATAGGTAAGCGGTATAAAAATGAGCTGTTTACCAATATTGATTCTTTGATTGATATCCCATATGGAGAAGCAATAAATTTAAAAGGGGAGAATGAAAAATTACTTTTGAATTTATTTATGCCACCAGCAGTTGATACTGTTAAAAATAGACCCTTGGTCATTTTTATTCATGGGGGTGGTTTTAGAAATAATAATAAATCAAGTTCAATAAGTAATAAGTTAGGTATTAGACTAGGTAAAAAGGGCTTTATTGTTGCTTCTATTGACTATCGTTTGGGTATTGCCACAACCAATACAAATCAAGATTATCATGAAGCAATGTATAGAGCGCAACAGGATGCACGTGCGGCAGTTCGATTTTTCAGAAAAAATGCATCAAAATACGGGGTAGATGAAACCCAAATATTTTTAGCAGGAAGTTCTGCAGGATCTATGACTGCATTATCAGTCGCCTATATGGATCAAGCCGAAGTTCCTTCAGATATTGATCAATCAAAATGGGGAAATTTGGAAGGTAATGGAGGTAGTGAAGGGTATTCATCTAAAGTACAAGGCGTGTTTAATTTATGGGGATCCATCATTGATTATAAATGGATAAAAAAAGGAGATGCTCCTTTATATAATGCAGCGGGGCTTGCTGATTTAACAGTGCCTTATGACAGTTCCTATGATTACCATAGTTTCAAATATGGGCCATCCATCCTTTATCAACATTGTTTGCGTTTAGGTATTCCAACAGCTTGGCGCCCTTTTTATAATGCTGGCCATACATTAAATAATATTCCTGGTCAAGGAAATGTGGGAGATAGTAAGTTGCGTCAGGATACACTATTATTATCTATGGAACATTGGCTATTTACCCAATTAAAACGAAATGTAGTTAATAATAACAATACGATTAATGGCCCCTGGAAATATGATGTTGATTTTGCGAAATTTGATAGTTTAAATAAGGTAGAGAAACATTCGGATAGTGCATTGCTATTTTTTGGAAGTTCCTATATACGCATGTGGCAAAATATACGTAATGATATTTCGTACAATGATATAATTCATCGTGGTTTTGGGGGCTGTAATTTAAGAGATGTGGCTTATTATATCAATCGGATTTTAGCTTCACATCACCCCAAAGGCATCTTTTTTTATGTGGGGAATGATATCGTTGATGGTGATAGTGATAAGGATCCTGAACAAGTATTGGCGTTGTTTAAATTTATCGTCCAAGAAATACGTGTTCAACAACCACTCATTTCAATGACTTGGCTAAAAATTTCACCCAGTGAAAAGCGCTGGAAGGTTTGGGATAAAGTACAACAAGCGAATTCATTAATTGAAACCTATTGCAATACACAAGCTAATTTATATACGATTAGTTTTCAGGATCATTTTTTAGGTGCAGATGGATTGCCCATAACAAGTTTATATAAGAACGACAAGCTACATTACAACGAGCAGGGGTATAAGGTATGGGGGGATGCAATTAAATCAGAAGTAAAGCAAATAATTAATAAAAAATAAACGCATTAAACATGAAAATATATGGAGTCGCTATTTTAGCAGCATGTTACTTAGTGGGCCAATTTATTGGGGATTGGTTTGGTCGCGTATTTGAGACGAGCGGAAATTTAGGCGGTGTTGGATTTGCAATGATATTATTGATTTTATTAAATGATTATTTAAATAAAAAAAAATTATTGCTACCTGAAACTGAACAGGGTATATTGTTTTGGAGTAGTATGTATATTCCTGTAATTGTTGCGATGTCTGCTACTCAAAATGTAAAGGCTGCTTTAACTGGAGGTTGGGTTGCTTTAATTGTAGCAATTACTGCGACCTCGGTTTGTTTTTTACTTATTCCTTTCATTGCTAAGATTAATCGAATAAATAATTAAACATGCAAAACCTTGTAAATATTTTAGATAAAAATGGACTGATCTTCGCTTTCCTTGTCGTAGGGGGAATTATGTACCTGTCTTTTTTATTTGGTAAAAAAGTCACGAAAAATAAAATACCAGCTGCAGCCATTGCCATTAGTTTTGGTTTAGTCATTGCTTATTTTGGAAAAGGGGAAAAAGGGATAGCTTCCATACCTGCATTTTCCGGAATGGCATTATTAGGAGGCTCTATGTTACGCGACTTTTCGATTGTATCTACTGCGATGGGTGCTAGTTTTTCCGAAATTAAAAAAGCAGGATTAGCTGGGGTCATTAGTATTGTTTTAGGGATTGTTATTGCATTTTTTGTAGGGGGTGTTATTGCCTATTTTATGGGATTCACAGATGCAAAATCATTGACTACTATCGGGGCAGGAGCCTGTACGTTTATTGTGGGGCCAGTCACTGGTGCCGCTGTTGGAGCTAGCTCGGAAGTGATTGCAATCAGTATTGCCATTGGCGTAATAAAATCGGTTTTTGTTACCATTGCAACACCTATCATAGCTAATAAAATCCAATTAAATAATCCACATACTGCGATGATTTATGGCGGTATGTTGTCAACGACTAGTGGGGTTTCGGCAGGCTTGGCTGCTACCGATATGAAATTGGTGCCATATGGTGCATTGACAGCCACATTTAGCACTGGTATGGGTTGTTTATTATGCCCTTCCATACTTTATTATATTGTTCAACAATTTATCTAAGCATATAAAAATTAATCTTTAAAATACTAAATTTTATAATTAAATTGAAGAGGCAATTAAACCAATGCTAGTTAATTAATTCAAAGAGTAAAAACATAAATAAAACATAAATAAAATAAAATTAGAACTAATAAATTCATAATTATGGAAAACAATCGACGAAATTTTATCAAACAAACAGCTAAGGCTGCGGCTGTTACCTATGCAACTGCTTTAGGCTTTAGTGCTAAAAGTTATGCAAATATTTTGGGCGCCAATGATCGCGTAAGATTAGGGGTAGTAGGTTTTTCTGATCGTTTCAGACAAGCCCATTTACCAAGTTTCTTAAATCATTACAAGGAATTAAATTTTGATATTGTAGCCGTTTCTGATCTTTGGAAAGTAAGAAGAGAAGAGGGCTCAGCCTTTTTGGAAAAAACAATGGGGCATGGTGTGCGCGCAGCACGCAACAATGATGAATTGTATGCTGGAAAGGATATGGATGGTGTGTTTATCAGCACTGCCGATTTTCAACATGCAATACATGCAACAGAAGCTGTTAAAGCAGGAATGGATGTGTATTGTGAAAAACCATTTGCAGAAACTATGGAGGACAACCGAAATGCATTCAAAGTAATTAAAGCATCTGATCGTATTGTTCAAATTGGTTCTCAGCGTCGTAGTGGTGCAAATTATAAAGCAGCAGCTGATTTTATTCAACAAGGAAAATTCGGTCCTATTACCATGGTTGAATTAACTTGGAATGTAAATCAACCAGGTCGTTGGAGAAGACCAGATTTAGTGGCAAAGTGTAAGGAGGAGGATTTGGATTGGAAAAGATTTTTATTAAATCGTCCATTTGAAAATTTCGATCCTAGAAAATATTTAGAATATCGTTTATTTTGGCCTTATTCATCAGGTATGCCAGGACAATGGATGAGTCACCAAATTGATACGGTAAACTGGTTCAGTGAATTACCACATCCTCGAAGCGTAACTGCGAATGGTGGCATTTATGCATGGAAAGATGGTCGTCGTAATTGGGATACCACCACTGCAGTATTTGATTACGGACCATTAGATGATATGAGCAAAGGTTTCCAAGTAGTATTTATGTCGCGTATGCATAATGGAGATGATAATGCTTCAGAAATGTATTATTCTAATGGTGGTGAATTAAACTTGGTAAATAATAAGGTTTCTCCAAAAGGTGGATTGAGTAAAAGATTTGCGGATGCAATGAATATGCAAGCTAATTTATTACCTGAATTCAGTTTGTCAGAAAAGGAAATAAAAGTGTCTTCTGCTGCAAATACGGGCAGTGATCCATTGACATCATCGCACGTGCGTAATTGGATGGAATGTATCCGTTCCAGAAAACAACCCAATGCGCCAGTAGAAGCAGGGTACCAACATTCCATTGCAACGATTATGGCGAATGCTGCTTGTAGGACTGGAGCCAAAGTTACTTTTGACCAAAAAATGCAGGAAGTGATGGTGAATGGTAAACCATTTAAATATTAATTAGGAGATAAGTAGCCACCTTTTATTTTTAACTAAATATAGAGTTATTGAAATTACATGCCCACCGATTTATCGGTGGGCATTTTTTATTAGCTAGGTTAGTACAAATAAATTTGTAAATTAAAAAATAGGGAACTTGTATATTTTACACTTTAAACCATGGGAAAGATGACTTTAATGACCCAGAATATGGATTATTTTTTTTTATTCCGCTTCCTTTTTTTGTCGTAATTGTCATTGAAAAAGCAGGTCATGTTGCGGTGATTACCACAATTGCCTTCTTCCTTAATAGCGATAACATTGCCGGTAATGGTGAAATGTATGATACAGGGGTCTCCTTTTTCACTGTAGGTCGCCTTATTTTTTGTAAAGTTTAATAATCCTTTCAATTCACCCACACAATCGCCATTTTGTTTTTCAAAATGTAAAAAAAACTGATACTTATTGGGAGTAGGTAAATCTCGAATTGAAATAAAATTTTTACTATCTCTTGCATAGTCGCCACTATAGGTATTCATGGTGGGCAATGTGTCAATCGGATTGATGATGATACTTGAGTTTGGTTTTTTATTACTATCAAAAAAGATAAGTTTGAAAATGCTATCGGAATAAGCCCATCCCTTTTTTTCATAACTAGCTGCATTATCTTCTCCCATTTTATTTTCAGCGACTAAAAATGTGGGTTCTTTATTGATGGTTAAGGTTTTGCCATATAGCCTTGAATTTTTTTGCTGCTCATCAAACGCTGCAACAACTTTATAGCCTAGGTATTTATTTTTTTTACTAAAAACAACCACGGCGACCTCCTGTTTTGAGGGATGTTGCACATTTAATAATAAATAGTATTCTTCCTCTTTTTCAATTTTTACTATAGGGTGTAAAATTGCTTTTTTATCCTTGGTGGCAATAATTAGTTCAACAATGGAGTCCGGTATAAATTGCACCAATGCTTTGCGACCTATTTGAACGGTATCTGTATATTTATAAAGGTTGGTGTCTGAAATAGTTAATGGAAGGGTTGCAAGTTTAAATGCTTTATTAAAATCATTAATTTTTAGGGGGGTGTTGCCTGTCAAATCGGTTTTTTTTTCACCGCAAGAAAACAACAATACCATACAAAATATAAAGCTCCCTTTACGCATTTAGTAAATTTTCACTAAAATAGGCTTTCATATGCAGTTCTACAAGGGATTTATGATTAAATTTAGGGTATCTTATGTCTAACAAATCACTCGATACTTTACATGAATCAGTACCCGTTCAAAATAAACGCGGCTGGCGTAAATTTCTTGCCTTTATAGGTCCAGCCTATTTGGTAAGTGTGGGTTATATGGATCCAGGCAATTGGGCCACAGATTTACAAGGTGGTGCAGCTTTTGGGTATCAGCTTATTTGGATTTTGCTTTTAAGCAATATTATGGCGATTCTTTTACAAAGCTTAAGCGCAAGATTGGGCATTGTTCGACGACTGGATTTGGCACAAGCCAATCGCGAAACTTATCCTCCGGCCATCAACTTTTCTTTATACATTTTAGCGGAACTAGCAATAGCGGCGACCGATTTAGCAGAAGTTTTAGGAATGGCCATTGGAATTAAGTTGCTGACAGGTATTCCTTTAATGTATGGCACCTGTATTACTGTTTTAGATACTTTTTTATTTTTGCTTTTACAACGCTATGGTATTCGAAAAATGGAAGCCTTTATTATTTTATTGGTTGCGACCATTGGGTTTAGTTTTTTAGCACAATTATTTATAGCGAAGCCTGATTTGTCACAAGCAATAGTGGGGTTCATTCCAACTAAATTATCACCATCGGCTTTATATATTGCTGTTGGAATCATAGGGGCAACGGTGATGCCGCATAATTTATATTTGCATTCAGCATTAGTGCAAACGCGAAAAATAGATCGAACACCCAAGGGTATTCGAAAATCCATCTTATATAATTTTATTGATAGCGCCGTTGCTTTAAATTTGGCATTTTTTGTCAACGCTGCGATACTTATTTTAGCGGCATCCACATTTTTTTACACCGGACATCAAGGCGTAGCGAAAATTGAAGAGGCCCATTCCTTATTAGCGCCCTTGCTTGGTTCAAAGTTGGCACCCATTTTATTTGCCATCGCATTAATTGCAGCTGGTCAAAGTTCAACAGTTACAGGAACGCTGGCTGGACAAATAGTCATGGAAGGATATTTGAAATTAAGATTAAACCCCTGGATCAGAAGGTTGCTTACGCGTTTATTGGCCATCACGCCTGCGGTATTGGTTATTGGGATTATGGGTGAGGAAAGGGTAGATGCTTTGTTGGTGTTTAGTCAGGTCATACTAAGTTTGCAATTGGGATTTGCAGTCATTCCCTTAATTCATTTTGTAAGTGATAAAAATAAAATGGGAGAATACGCCATTGGTATAAAAATTAAAATATTTGCCTGGATTGTTGCTGCTATTTTGGTTTATTTAAATAGTCATTTGGTGATTGATTTTATGGGTGATTTTTTTCAAAATTCAAATTCATTGATTTTGAAAATAGGGCTTATCGGATTAGTACTACTATTTTTAGGCTTACTTTTATTTATTACATTTTATCCTTTAACGTTAAAAAATAAACCGCAATCCGATGCTGATTTTCATGGCATGCCCATTGAATTAGATTGGTCAGATGATGCACCGGTGCATCGCATTGCTATTGCAGTTGATTTTTCTGTTACGGACGCAAAGCTGATCAAAAAGGCAGTTCAACAAGCCCATCCAAGTGGATTTGAACATTCGCCCCATCAGGATACCCAATTTATTTTTATACATGTTGTTGAAAGTGTCACAGCAAATTATTTGCAGGACGCAAGTGATGATGCAGAAACTCGAAAGGACCAAGAGCGATTGGATACTTATGCAAATGCACTGATCAGTAAAGGCTATCAAGTAAAAACCTGTTTGGGTTATAAAAATAGGGTAAAGGAAATAGTACGCATAGTAAATGAATGTGATGCGCAATTACTCGTGATGGGAGGTCACAGGCATCAAGGCTGGAAGGATTATATATTTGGAGAAACCATTGAGTCTGTAAGGCATAAAGTACATATCCCCGTTTTAATTGTAAATCATTAAGCAGTATACTAACATCTGTTTTCAAGCAGCAGTTAGGGGTATCATTCCCCCCGATTAAAGGGGATTAATGGCTATTTTTAAGTGTAGTTTTGTACATTTGTGCATTAAATTTCAAACATTATGGGACAAAAAATTAAAGTAGCTAATCCAGTAGTAGAATTGGATGGTGACGAGATGACCAGAATTATATGGAAGTTCATCAAGGACAAATTAATTCTTCCTTATTTAGAGATTGATATTAAGTATTATGATCTAGGAATGGAGTACCGCGATGAAACAAATGACCAAGTAACGATTGACGCTGCAAATGCGATTAAGCAATATGGGGTGGGTATCAAATGTGCGACCATTACGCCTGACGAACAAAGAGTGGAGGAATTCAAGTTAAAACAAATGTGGAAAAGCCCTAATGGGACTATTCGTAATATATTAGATGGTACTGTTTTTAGAGAACCTATTGTTTGTAGTAATGTGCCTCGTTTGGTGCCTAACTGGACAGCACCTATTTGTATTGGTCGTCATGCATTTGGGGATCAATACCGTGCAACCGACTTTGTAACAAAAGGCAAAGGTAAATTAACCGTTAAGTTTGAAGGGGAAGACGGAACAATACAGGAATATGAAGTGTACAATTTTAAAGGAGATGGTGTTGCATTAACGATGTACAATACCGATGAAAGTATTTATGGTTTTGCACGTGCTTGTTTTAACCAAGCATTGGTTAAAAAATGGCCTTTGTATTTATCTACAAAAAACACCATCTTAAAAAAATATGATGGTCGTTTCAAAGATATTTTTGAAGAAGTGTACCAAGGTGAATTTAAAGCGAAGTATGCTGCTGCAGGTATTACCTACGAGCATCGTTTAATTGATGATATGGTGGCGAGTGCTTTAAAGTGGAATGGTAATTTTGTATGGGCTTGTAAAAACTATGATGGTGATGTCCAATCTGATACGGTAGCACAAGGTTTTGGTTCACTAGGTTTAATGACTTCAACTTTAATTACCCCTGATGGTAAAGTAATGGAAGCAGAAGCTGCACATGGCACTGTGACGCGTCACTTCCGTGAGCACCAAAAAGGAAATCGAACTTCTACCAATCCTATTGCGTCTATCTTTGCATGGACAAGAGGTTTGGAGTTCAGAGGTCAATTAGATAATAACCAAGAGTTGATTCGATTCTCTAAGGCATTGGAAGAGGTGTGTGTGGAAACAGTAGAGTCAGGTGTTATGACCAAGGATTTAGCGGTATGTGTGCATGGTAACAAGGTTAAACATGGCGATCACTATGTTTATACGGAAGAGTTCTTGGATGCATTAGATGCGAATTTGAAAGCGAAACTCGGGTAATTATATTTAACTACATAATGTTGCTTATAAAAAAAGCGATCCCGTTTATTGGGATCGCTTTTTTAGTGGAATAGGGTGATTAATTATCCTTTGCCTTTTCCTATTTTTTGTTTATTGAATTACTTCTAAAATCGGTTTCCCAATACTCCCACTAGGCATCTGAATGCCTAATAATGTAGTAATTGTAGGAGCGATATCCGTCATGTAGTTTACATTATTTACCTGCCCCTTCTTGATTCCTTTTCCGTAAAATAATAAAGGAATATGTGCGTCATAATTATAAAATACGCCATGACCTGTTCCTGTACTACCCCCGCCAACAACTCCTGATTTTGTAATAAACATTAAATCGCCGCTGCGTTGTGGATTAAATCCATTGACAATTCGTTCTCTAATACTTTGCGGTAATGGGGCGATCGCAGCCTTGCGCAATTCAACCACTTGTAAAATATTGCTTTTTTGTTCAAGGTAATTTGTAATAAGGCTGATCAATTTATCTTGATTAACCTGAAGGCTATCCATCAAATTATGGTTAAAATAAATATTAAATTCGGTGATCGCTGAAATTAATTTTGAACTCAAACCTTTAGCTGTTAACATTTTTCCAAGTTCATTTTTAATACCATCATCTGTAATAGTGCCATTGGGTATTTTATTTTTTTGCGCATATCCTGGAATTGGAGCAACTGCATGATCGGCAGTTAAAAATACAGTGTAGTTGTCTTTACCTACTTGCTGATCGAGGGTTGTAAAAAACTTTGCTAATAGTTCGTCTAATTTAATATAGCCATCCATGGTTTCCCAAGAATAAGGCCCAAAGGCATGCCCAATATAATCCGGAGAGGAAAAACTTACCGCCAATAAATCAGTGATATCATCTAAGCCCATTTTTTCGTTGATTAAGGTTTGGGTAGCAACATCAAGTACTAAATTATTGCCATAAGGCGTAGAGGATACTTTACCATAATCTTTTCCTATGAATTGGGTTAATCCATATGGAAAGCC
>SHWT01000076.1 GCA_009693715.1 Chitinophagaceae bacterium | reverse complement strand
TTCTGGATCCCTAAATATTTACATGATGTTCAGGGCCTTTCGTTAGCCGAGATTGGTGTTACAGCTTGGTTACCTTATGCTGCCATGGGCATTGGAACTATTTTAGGTGGATGGCTTCCTAAACGCTTAATTGAAAGAAAAAACTGGAGTTTAAATAAGTCTAGAAAAACAATCATGCTCATTGCATCTATTGCGATTCCGATTTTTTGTTTAGCACTCACTGTAAAGGTTAATGCAGTTATGGCAATTTTTTTAATTTCTGGGATCATGTTATCTCATGGTTTTTGGTCAAATATTACATTGACTACAGAGGTTTTCCCAAAACATATTCAAGCTACTGTTACTGGAATAGGCGGCACTTTGGGTGGATGCATGAGTGTTATTTCACAAAAGCTTATAGGAATTACTGTCGCGCAACATTCCTATTTACCCATATTTATTTTTATTGGTTTTGCATACTTAATAGCATTTATTTTAGTTCATTTTTTAATTGGTAAAATAGGTACTATTCATAAAATTTAAAATCATAATTTTTTTACTTCCATTATATGAAAATACTTGAACATCGTTATGAATTTGTAGTCGTAGGTGCTGGATTAGCTGGCATTTCAGCTGCAGTTACTGCAGCGCGAAAAGGCGTAAAAACCGCACTTGTACATGATCGTCCTGTACTTGGGGGTAATGCAAGTTCAGAAATTCGTGTTCCACCGGTAGGTGCTACACACTGTAATTTTGCCTATTCGCGTGAAACTGGATTGATTGAAGAAATCTTTCTTAATAATTTATATCGAAATCCAACTTGGAGCCCCGAAGGCTGGAATTTAGAACTTGAAAATATTGTTAGAAACCAACCAAATCTTGATTTATTCTTGAATTGTGCGGTTAACCATGTTACAACCAATGCATCAGCATCTACAGGTTCGCAAAACATTAAAATTATATCCATAAAAGCTTATTGCTCCATGGAGGAAACCTGGCATGTATTTAATGCGCCCCTTTTTGCTGATTGCTCAGGTGACGGGGTCGTTGGTTCAGAAGCAGGTGCAGTTTTTAGATATGGTGTGGAGGCGCGATCAGAATTTAATGAATCCTTTTGCCCCGAAAAACAAACCAATGAAACTATGGGGATGAGTTTACAACTTAGGGCTCGCAATACTGGAAGAGAAATGCCTTTTGTGCGACCGCAATGGGTAGATTTAGAATTAAATATTGAAGACTTTGGTCCGTATCGTCCTGTAAATGAAGATTTTTTTCCTGATACAGGGGGATTTTGGTGGTTGGAATGGGGAGGAGAATTAGATACGGTTCATGATACGATGAAGATTAAAGATGAGGTTCAACGCATAACACTTGCAGTATGGGATTATTTAAAAAATCGTTCCCCTATTGCTACCAAACTTTTAACATTTGAGTTAGATTGGATGGGCGCAGTTCCTGGCAAAAGAGAGTCTCGTCGTTTTGAAGGCGATCATATTTTAACAATGCTAGACATTGATGAACAAATTTATTTTGAAGATGCAGTTGCATATGGTGGTTGGGGTTTTGATCATCATCCTCCAGGAGGCTTTCATGATAAGAAAAATCCCAGTACGCACCAGTATCTTCGCGGACCACATAATGTCCCACTACGTTCATTATATTCACGTAATGTAAGCAATCTGTTTTTTGCCGGTAGAAATATAAGTGCAACCCATTATGCTTTATCAAGTACCCGCGTGATGCTTACCTGTGCACAACTTGGAGAGGCAGTTGGAATGTCAGCAGCCTATGCAATTGCAAATGGATATTCGCCACGTGAACTTATCCAAAAAGAACATGTCAAAAATATTCAAGATAATTTAGTAAAGGCCGATCATCATATTCATTTATTTCCTACCCTACTTCCAAATGACATTTCCCAGGAGGCTTTGGTATCTGCATCTTCCGTATACTCGGATCATGATGAAATTGAATCATGGGGTACGGATCCGCTTACAAGTGATCGAATGCAAATGTTGGCTATTATAACAGAGCGCATAGATTATCTAGAAGTAAAATTAGATGTTTTTGAAAAAACACAATTAAGCTATACTTTTTCCCAGGGGCCAACAAATGGTTCTACTTATCCTGAAAAGGAAATTGTTAAAAAAAGTATTGAATTAAATCCTGGTCAAAATCAGTGGATTACTTTACCTATTTCATGTGAAATAAAACAACCCGGCTGGCATTTTCTTATTTTGGAAAAAAATTCAAATATAGCCGTTCACGTTATTGAATCTCCTTCAGGGCTGCTTCGCTATTACCCAACACCGGAAGATGCAATTCGCCCAAATCCTTATTCCAATTGGACATTCCGGTCATTGACCATTGGGCAACAAAAAGCAAATGATGCTGATGGTGCAAAAGTATTAATACCTATATGGAATGATATTGCATACAAATTTTTAAACTTAAGCAGATTCCTTGGCTTCTCTTTTGCATGTCGTGTATACCCATTACAGCCAAGTTATGATCCAAAAATGGTAATAAATTCGCATAGTCGCCCAACCAATATTCCTAATCTTTGGGTATCTGCAAAAACATCATTTGCTCAGCCAGAATGGATTAGCCTTTCTTGGAATACACCGCGTAACATAAAAGGTATTCAATTGATATTTGATTCATCACTTTACTTTCATTTTGGACAAAGTTGGCAAGGGTATACTGTGAATGCAATTCCAAGTATTATAAAAGAATATAGAATTATTGCAAAACTTTTAGATGAAACAGTTGCTGTTGTTGCGATATCTGTAAATAATTTTCAACGTAATTGTTATCACGATTGCAATCTAAATAATGTATTATCTATAACACTTGAGTGTATTTCTACAAATGGTATTGAGCGTGCCCAAGTTTATTCTATGCGTGTTTTTGAAAATGTTTCGGAAATAGCAAAGCAGTAAAAAGTAAAATCAAATATTAAAATAGTATGCAAACTTATTTATTATATGGTTCAAAAGATATCCGATTATCAGAAAAGTTGATTCCTGAACCTGGTCCTGAAGAAATACTTATCAAGCCAAAATTCACAGGCATTTGCGGTTCCGATATTCATTATTTTCAACATGGTTATTGCGGCAACTTTTTCCCTAAACAGCCATTTGCGCTAGGGCATGAGTTTGCTGGCGTGGTTCAACAATTAGGAGCTAATGTAAAAAATTTCAAAGTTGGTGATGAGGTTGCTGTAGATCCGTCCATGCCTTGTGGAACTTGTAAACATTGTAAAAGCGGGCATTATAATCTCTGTTTGTCTATGCGCTATTTTGGATCAGCAAGTTGTGAGCCACATATTGATGGATCAATGGGTCAGTTTTTGGTTGCCCCAAGTTCAAATTGTTATCGTTTACCTATTGGCATAAGTTTAGCACAAGCCTCTTTACTTGAGCCCTTATGTGTTGCAATGCATGCAGTAAAGCAGGTAAAACAGATAGCTGGAAACTCCATACTTATAACTGGCGGAGGACCTATTGGGCAATTAATTTTACGTGTTGTAAAAGCTTTCGGTGCATTTGATGTAACGGTGAGTGATGTTAATGATTTTGCGCGCGCATTTTCACTTAAAAGTGGCGCTAGTAATGTAGTAAATCCAATTGATGCAAATGTCTGGACGCATTTAAATAATTTTGATGTTGTTTTTGAAGCATCGGGGTCTCCTAATGCTTTGGCAGATGCAATTCAAAATACAAGAAGAGGTGGTTCAGTAGTTTTAGTCGGTACATTGCCAAGTAATTTTTCTATCCCTGGTAATTTAATAATGAACAAAGAACTCAAATTATTTGGGTCATTTCGATTTGCAAACGTATTTGAAGAAGCAATGAAAATGGTAGCTGCTGGGATTATAAATTTAGATGGCATTGTTACACATTCTTTCAGCTTTAATAATATTCCACAAGCAATGGAATGTGCATTAGCAAAAGATAACGTTATGAAAGTTCAAATTGAATTATGAGATACAGTAAGTTGGGAAATACGGGGTTAGAGGTGTCTAATATAAGTTTTGGTGCATCATCACTTGGCGGTGTTTTTCATGACATCAATGAAATGCATGCTATTGAAGCAGTGCACACCGCACTTCAGGTTGGTATTAATTATATAGATGTTGCCCCTGCATATGGAGCTACTAAAGCTGAAACAGTTTTAGGGAAGGCACTTCGCAATATTCCTCGAAGCAGTTATTTTATTTCAACAAAGGTTGGCAAAAATACAGCACCAGGTGGGTATGGGGTTGATATATTCGACTATAGTTATGATGCAATCATGAGATCAATTGATGAAAGCGCATCTCGCATCGGCGTTGATTATTTTGATATTATATATTTACATGACATTGAATATAATAACCGGGAACATACTGAGTGGGCTTTGAAAGAAGGGATTGAAACCTTGCAATATTTAAAGTCAATTGGTAGCATTGGTTCGGTAGGTTTGGGGTTTTATCCAGTTGATCTATGGGAACAAGTAATAGATGAGGGGATTATTGATGTTGGTTTGACACATAATATTTACTGCCTTAACGATACACGTTTTTTAAATTTATTAGCAAAAGCAAAGCAAAAAAATATTGGGCTTATCAATGCTTCTCCATTTGCTTCTGGATTACTTACAAATAGAGGGGCTCCAGGCTGGCATCCTTCAACAAAAGACCAAAGAGCTATTTTTACTAAAGTTGCAGAACACTGTAGTCGTTGTGGCTCAGATATATCTAAATTAGCCATACAGTTTTCCACACAAAATAAAGACATTCTATCTACCATGTTTAGTAGTGCAAATCCTACTGCAGTTAATCAAAATGTACAATGGAGCAATGAACCAGTAGATAATAAATTATTAGAAGAGGTACTTGATATACTTGCACCTATTTCAAATCAAAATTGGAATTATTAAATTATGAAAATTGATAGTCACCAACACTTTTGGCAATATAATGAGGTAGATTATGTGTGGATGGGTGAAGTGCACAACGCCATTAAAAAAAACTTTTTGCCAAATGATTTGCAGCCATTATTAAAAGAAAATAATTTAGATGGCAGTATCGCTGTTCAGGCTAGGCAAACTATAGCGGAAACAATTTTTTTATTAGGATTAGCAAGTAATAATTCTATTATTAAAGGAGTTGTTGGATGGGTTCCATTATGTGAAACAGATGTCGAAGGAATGATTGAAAGATATGCTGCTGAAAAAAATATTGTAGGATTTCGCCATGTTATTCACGACGAACCCGATGACTTATTTATACTTCGAAAAGATTTTAATAATGGTATTAAGTGTTTAAAAAATCATTCATTGTGCTATGATATATTGATTTTTGAGAAGCATTTGCCACAGACAATTAAATTTGTTGATCAGCATCCTGAAATAAATATGGTGATTGACCATATCGCAAAACCGCGTATCTCACATAGTAAATTTGATCATACTTGGGCAGAAAATATAAAGCAATTAGCAGCTCGTGAAAATGTAACTTGTAAATTATCTGGAATGGTAACCGAAGTGATTGATGGCAAATGGGATACATCGTTATTACAACCCTATTTTGATATTGTATTAGAAGCATTTGGTCCAGATAGATTAATGTTTGGTTCTGATTGGCCAGTATGTTTAATACAAAGTAATTATACGAAATGGGTTGATACCATTAAATCTTTTATCACCCCTTTGTCTTTGTTTGAACAATCAGCTATTATGGGCGGAAATGTTAAACGAATATATTTAAGCAATAAATAAAATCATTTTACAAATATGCAAAAAAAAAGTAATGAAGAAGTTGTTGTTAAGCGAGTAGGCATGTTAATTAAATTAAGGCCGGAACATGTAGAGGCATATTTAAAATTACATGCGGATGATCACCCAGGAGTTAGAGATTTGTTGCAAAAATATAATTTAAGAAATTTTAATATATTTATACAAAAAATTGGTAATCAATGGTTTGAATTTGGGTATTATGAGTATGTTGGAATAAATTTTTCCGCAGATATGACTGCGCTTGCAAATGAACCTCGCAATATTTATTGGCTTGAGATTTGTAATCCTATGCAACTCCCATTGGATGGAGAAACTGGATGGACTATTATGAAACAAATATATTTTAATAAATAGTACTATGAATTTTTTATTAAAAATTGTGTCATTATTTTAACTAACAAAATCAAATCATTTGGTTTTTGTAAAAAAAAACATAGTACTTTGCGAGACGATATTGCCACCGCTTTACGATTTCTATAAGAAACACACATAATACAATTGCTTATGCACATGTTTAGTTGTCTTCGGACTGGGCTGAAACGAATCTTCCCGTCCGCATTATTTTTATGCTTGCTTATTCCAACATTGTCCTTTGGGCAACAAAAATCCATCACAGGTGTGGTGAAGGACGATGCAGGTGAATTGCTTTCCAATATTTCGGTAGTGATCAAAAAAACTTCAGTAGGAACAAGCACAGATGCGAAAGGAAGTTTTAAAATCAATGCAGCTATTGGAGATGAAATCCTTTTCACAGCAACTGGACGTGAGGATTACACTTTAAAAGTGGATGCAAAGAACGAATATGTAATTGTACTTAAGTCTAAAACAGCTGATCTTAACGAGGTAGTGGTCGTAGGGTATGGTCGCCAAAGAAAAGTAAATTTAGTGGGCGCCGTTTCACAAGTAAATGTGGATGAAAAATTAACGAGTCGTGCATTACCGAATGTTTCCGCTGCACTATCTGGACTCGTTCCGGGTTTACAAGCAATTCAGTCATCAGGTATGGCGGGTAATAACGAAGCAAGTTTAATTATCAGAGGTTTGGGTACGGTTAACAATGCGAGCCCATTGATTGTGGTGGATGGAATGCCAGATGTCGACATCAATAGAGTTAACATCAATGATGTTGAAACTATATCAGTATTAAAAGATGCCACTTCGGCTTCTGTATATGGATCAAGAGCTGCGAATGGTGTTATTCTTATTACCACGCGTACTGGAAAAGGCGCTAAAAAAACTTCATTAAACTTCACCAGTAATAATTCAGTCGTAGCGCCTACGAAAGGATTGGACTTTATGAATGATTATTCTAGGGCCTTGACATTGCAACAGCAAAGGACCGCAGTTAATACATTACAAGGAAACCAACTTTTCAAATTAGGAACTGTGGATGAATGGATGGCAAAAAGCATGATTGATCCTGTGCGGTTTCCTAATACGGATATTTGGGACATCATATTAAGACCAGGCATGTTTAATAACTATAATCTTTCTGCAACTGGTGGTGGTGAAAATTCAAATTTTTATATTTCAGCGGGTTTAAAAGATGAAAAAGGATTACAAATAAATAATGACTACAAACAATATAATGCGCGTTTCAATTTTGATGCGAAGGTCAAAAATAATATGAATGTTGGATTTCGTTTTAACGGAAACTGGTCAAATTTCAGGTATGGCTTATCAGAAGGATTTAACGATCCGGATGCATCTAATACCGCTGGTAATGATATGCAATATGCCATTTCCGGTATATTACCTTACGATCCAAAAACAGGATATTATGGTGGTGTAATGGCTTATGGTGAAGATCCGCAAGCGTATAACCCTTACACATTATACATCAACAATCCATCTCAAAATAATAGGCAAGAGGTGAATACGCAAATGTTTTATGACTGGTCACCTATCAAAGGATTAACTGCAACAATTGATTATGCATTGAATTACTATAACCAATTTTCTTGGAGTGCACCCATGCCAAATCAAGCGTATAATTTTCAAACAGCATCATTTGGAAGCAGGACCTATGTTGGAAATAATGCTGGTATTTCCAATTCTACAAGTACAGGGTACAAAACAATGTTAAATGGTCGCTTGAACTATGCAACAAAGATTAGAACGAATCATGATATTTCTGCTTTGTTTGTTTATAGTGAGGAGTATTGGTTCGCGCGCTCTCAAGGAAGTTCAAGAAACGACCGATTACATCCAAGTTTAACGGAGGTGAATGCTGCCCTTACCGATATTCAATCAACAAGCGGTAACTCCAACAAAGAGGGTTTACAATCTTATATTGGGCGCTTTAATTATACAGGGTACAATAAATATTTGTTTGAAGCAAATGTAAGGGTGGATGGATCTTCTAAGTTTCTTCCTGAAAGTCGCTTTGGATTTTTTCCTTCTGTTGCTTTGGGTTGGAAATTCACAGAAGAAGCATTTGTTCAAAAATATACCAACAAGTTTCTTACGAGTGGTAAGCTTAGAACTTCCTATGGAAGTTTAGGTAACAATAGTGGTGTAGGGAAATATGAGCAATTAGAAACGCTTACCAATTTGAATTATGTCACTGGTACAGCAGTCCAAAAAGGTTTTGCTAACAGTAAAATGATCAATACGGATCTTACCTGGGAAGCGACCACCGTTTTGAATATTGGACTTGATCTTGGATTTATGCAAAATCGCTTAACAGCGGCGATTGACTTTTATGATCGTTTGACAAAAGGAATGAATAGGCCTTCGGAATTTTCTACCTTCTTAACGTATGCATACAATCCGCCACCAAGAACCAATATTGGAAATTTAAGAAACAGGGGGATTGAAATGGATTTGACATGGAAAGATAGAATTGGCAAATTACAATATTCATTTAATTTTAATGGTGCCTATAATAATACGAATCTTGAAAGCTGGAACACTTTATTATTAAGAGGTAATGTATTCCTTAACATGCCTTACCAGTTTGTATATTCTTATGTAGATAAAGGAATCGCACAATCATGGTCTGATGTATATAGTAATACACCACAAGGTATTGCGCCCGGGGATTTAATTACTATGGATTTAAATGGAGATGGAAGAATTACCGCAGATGATAGAAAAGCGTACGCAAATTTGCAAAATGAAAGACCCACCACTACCTTTTCATTTAACACCTTCCTTGCATATAAAGCTTTAGATTTTACAATATTTTTACAAGGATCAACGGGTAGAAAAGATTATTGGCAAACCATTTACAACAACACTAATTTTCCTACTGCTAGATATGCTGCATCATGGGAGCATTTGACAAATCCATGGTCATGGGATAATAGAGGGGGGAGTTGGCCAAGATTGGGCGGTAGCGGAAATAATAGAAATAGTACAACGTTTTGGTTGGATGACATGAGTTTCGTACGTGTAAAAAATATACAACTTGGTTATACAGTGCCTTCTAAATTATTGACAAGAATGGGCGTAACGAAGTTGAGAATTGTAGGCTCTGCCGAAAATATTGGGACCCTTACTTCCTTTAGAGGATTGGATCCTGAAAAGTTAGGCGATGACAACAATGTCTATCCAATAAATAAATCTTATTCATTGGCCATTAACTTAAGTTTCTAAAATATTATTATGATGAAAATTCTAACTAATACTACAAAAATAACAATGGCAATCCTCTTAATGGGGGTGCTCATATTACCAACTTCTTGTAAAAAGGAGCTGCTTGATCTAACGCCAACTGATTTATTAGCCTCAGAAGATTTTTGGAAGACAGATGAAGATGCAACTATTGCACTTATGGCTGCTTACGCTTCTGCTAGAGCAGTATTTGATCGTGATTATTATTTTGATGGCCAAACTGGCGAATTTACTAGAGTTAGGGGAAACAGTGGAACTTCAGGACAAATTTTAAGAGGGGATGCCTATCAGTTAGGATCTTATGGTCCTAGTGGCTATGGCGCAAGTTTTGATAAATATTTCAGTTATTTATATGGTAGCGTTAATAGATCAAACTATGTAATTGAAAACATTACTAATAAAATGTTACCTACTGCAACAGCTGCTAAATTGGCATCCTTAGAAAGTATTATTGCTGAAGCAAGATTGCTTAGAGGTATGACTTATTTCAGATTAATTTCAATGTGGGGGGACGTTCCATATATAAGTAAGATTATCTATAATAATAGTGAGGTTACTGCTTTAGCTAGAATGCCAATCGGACAAGTGAAGGATTCTATCATGGCCGACTTCAACTATGCGGTAGCGAAACTTCCTAATAAAGCTTCTGCACTTGGTCGCTCTGCAAAACCTGCTGCATTAGCCTTCCGTGGAAAACTAAACTTATATTGGGGAAGCTGGAAGAAAAATGGTTGGCCAGAATTAGAAGGCTTTACTCAAAATGCAGGCGAAGCAACCACTGCTTTTACTGCAGCAGCAGCTGATTTTAAATCAGTTATTAATGATTTTGGTTTAACACTTTATAAAAATGGTGCTCCAGGACAAATAGATGCTTTAGGTAAAGCAGATATTCTTCCAAACTATTTTGAATTATTTACGCCTAAAGCAAATGGTAATCCAGAAATGCTGATGGTTTTCACACATTCCGGTACGCCAACAAATCCGTCACAAGGAGAGGAACTAATGCGTGATTTTTCCGGACGTACTATTGAAGGTTCACAATGCTGGGTTTCACCAAGATATGAAATTGCCAATAGGTATCAATTGACTACTACAGGTGACTTTGCGCCTAAATTGGTTCAAATGAATCCGACAACAAACGCAGCAGCAAGAACTACTTTAAATTCAGCAGTGAATCCTAATTCCTATGCAAATAGAGATTACAGAATGAAATCAACCATCATGTGGGATTATGAAATG
>SHWT01000075.1 GCA_009693715.1 Chitinophagaceae bacterium | reverse complement strand
ATTTCTGTAACATCTTCAGTAACGCCTTTCAAAGTAGCAAACTCATGGTCAACTCCTTCAATTTTGATACCTACTATTGCAAAGCCTTCTAATGAGCTTAATAAAACTCTTCTTAAAGCATTACCTAAAGTTAAACCAAAGCCAGGCTCTAATGGACGGAATTCGAACTGTCCTTCAAAGTCGTTTGCTTTTTGTAAAACAATTTTATCTGGTTTTTGAAAACTTAATATAGCCATGTCAATTTAATTTTTATTTGAATCTTCCTAACGGAAGAAATTTTGTTAATGCTTACTACTTAGAATATAATTCGACGATTAATTGCTCCTTAATATTTTCAGGAACAGATTCACGCTCAGGCATGGTGATAAAAGTACCCGTATTGGTATTTTCATTCCAATCCACCCAACTAAATTTTGTATTTTTTCCGCGTTGCTTGCTAACGATTGCAGTGTTATGTGCACTCTTTGGACGATAAGCAATAACATCACCTGGGCGACAAGTATAAGAAGGTACGTTTGTCACTTCACCATTAACAGTGATGTGCTTGTGCGATACCAACTGACGTGCTTCAGGACGACTAGCTGTTAATCCCATTCTGTAAATGGTATTGTCCAAACGAGATTCTAATAATTTGATCAAGTTTTCACCTGTAACACCTTTAATACGAGATGCTTCCTCAAATGTTTTACGGAATTGACGCTCTAATACACCATAGGTATATTTCGCTTTTTGCTTTTCTCTTAATTGTAATGCATACTCTCCTAATTGCTTACGCTTGCGTTGTGCACCGTGTTGGCCTGGAGGGTTGCTGTTTTTGCCTAACCATTTAGCGTTTCCTAAAATAGGTTCGCCGAAAATGCGACAAATTTTGGTTTTGGGTCCTGTGTAACGTGCCATAATTCTTGTTTGTGATTTTTTAGTGACGGTATATCATCGGTAAAAATCTAAAATGAATGATATACCCTTTTTATAAAATATAAATAATTAAACTCTTCTTTGTTTTGGAGGACGACATCCGTTGTGTGGCATTGGCGTCACATCGCGAATACTTGTTACTTCGATTCCTGATTGTGAGATAGAACGAATCGCTCCTTCACGTCCAGATCCTGGGCCTTTCACAAATACATCTACTCTTTTAACACCAGCATCTAATGCAACTTTAGCTGCGTCAGCTGCTGCCATTTGCGCTGCGTATGGGGTATTCTTTTTAGAACCTCTGAAACCCATTTTACCAGCACTGCTCCAGCTAATTACTTGGCCTACTTTGTTGGTAAAAGAAATAATTAAATTGTTGAAAGTAGCATTGATACGAACTTCACCCGATGCATCAATTTTCACGACTCTTTTTTTAGAAGCCGCTTTTGCACTGTTTTGTGCTTTGATTGGTTTTGCCATTTTTTTGAGGTATGCTCTTTTTAAGGAGCGGTTATTTAAATTGAAATTCCGCCGAAGCGGAAACCAATAAAATCTCCCCTGTTACCAGGATCTAATTTGTATTGGATTTTTATAACAAAAGGAAGTAAGCTAATAAATCAGCACACTTCCTTTAGGTATTATTATTTTTTAGCCACTTTCTTCTTACCAGCAACTGTCTTACGCTTACCCTTACGTGTACGCGCATTTGTTTTAGTTCTTTGTCCACGAACTGGCAAACCTTTTCTGTGACGTAATCCACGGTAACAGGCAATGTCCAACAAACGCTTGATGCTCATTGAAACTTCACTTCTTAACGCACCTTCCACTTTAAATTCAGCGTTGATGATATTACGAATAGCAGTTTGCTCATCATCATTCCACTGATTCACCTTTTTATCATAACTGATAGCAGCTTTGTCTAAAATGTATTGAGCAGTTGAACGTCCTATTCCAAAGATGTACGTTAACCCTATTTCTCCTCTTTTGTTTTTTGGTAAATCGATACCGGCGATACGAGCCATATTTTGAAACTTATTTTGTTTTTGTTAAAATGGATTTCTAATAATAAAAGTTATCCTTGTCTTTGTTTAAAACGAGGATTCTTTTTGTTGATTACATATAAAACCCCTTTGCGCTTCACGATCTTACAATCGGTACTTCTTTTTTTGATAGATGCTCTAACTTTCATCTTTTATTTTTTAATATTTATTTCCAACTTATTTTTTATCTAAACCCATACAAATCAATCTCATCCTCACTTTCTACGGCCCTTTTTACTTATGTCTGAAATTGATTCTTCCTCTTGTTAAATCGTAAGGACTCATTTCCAAACCCACTTTATCCCCAGGCAAAATTCTGATATAGTGCATCCGCATTTTACCAGAGATCGTTGCCAAAATTTCATGTCCATTTTCTAATTTCACTCTGAACATGGCATTGCTCATTGCTTCTATAATTACTCCATCTTGTTTAATCAGCGGTTGTTTTGACATACTTATTTTGGGGTTGCAAAGATATGGAAATGAATGGAATTATGAAAAATTCGCCCCGAAATATTGAAAAAAGCCCAAAATAAAAGGAGAAGCGAAACTTCTCCTTTTTAATATATTGATATTCAACACTTTATATATTACATGCCTGGGAACCAAGGACGACCCACTCCTGCCTTAAACGGCCAAGGTGTCATTAAAAGGATGAATACAAGGGCAAGGAGGTATAAAATCTTTGTTAAACCCGCCTTTCCCGACTTTTTATAACCAATATGTCCAATGCTGATCAAAATGATCGCAATAATCATGGTAAAAGCATGCTCCATTCCCCAAAAACGACTTACCGAATCACCCATCACTGTTTTCATTCCAGCGGTTTGAATCATCTTAAAACCCAATAAGCTGCTTACAAAGTATTGGTACAACCCAATTAAGAGTGTGGTATGCGATGCGATGAATAAAATTTTGCTTGTTTTAAGTGCATCTTGTTTTACAAATAATTTGTAAATACTCAATAAAAGGGTGATCAAAATAACCCATCTTAAAATATTATGCAAGTGTAATAAACCAGTATTCATAGTAATTGATTTGATTGAGCTTGTAAAATACAACTTTATCTACAAACCGTTTAATCTACCCAATCCGCTACAAATAAATTAGTATCTCTTGTTCCGCCATTATTTCTGTTAGAGGAGAACATGATTCTTTTTCCATCTGGGCTAAACATCGGAAAAGCATCAAAGCCTTTATCACGGCTAATTTTTTCAATATTATTGCCCTCCAGGTCCATTAAATACATATTGAAAGGGAATCCGTATTTGTACTCGTGGTTACTGCAAAAAATAATGTGCTTCCCGTCAGGGGTAAAGTTGGGTGCCCAATTGGCCTGCCCTAAATTAGTGATTTGTTTCGCATTGGACCCATCAGCATCTGCAATAAACACTTCCATTTTAGTAGGTGCCACTAATCCCTCGGCCAATAATGATTTGTATTCCGCCACTTCCGCTGGCGTGGAAGGACGACTAGCACGCCAAACAATTTTTTTACCATCTGGGCTAAACCAAGCGCCCCCATCATAACCTAAGGTATTAGTGACTTTTTTTTCTTTCCCAGTAGCCAAGTTCATGACATATAAATCCAAGTCGCCATCTTTATCACTACAATAAATCATACGCTTGCCATCATAGGATAAAGTCGCTTCCGCATCATATCCTTTGGCATTGGTTAATTGCTTCACCACAACCCCATTGGTATCTGCCATGAAAATGTCATAGGTATTATATAAAGGCCAAATGTATTTATTGCCATACTCAGCGCGATCCACTGTTGGCGGACATTCGTCGCCACCCCCTTTTGTACTTGCATAAATAATATGTGCACCATCCTTTATAAAATAGCTACAGGTAGTTCGGCCCTTGCCCCCACTAATTGATTTATAAGTAAAAGGAGTTGTGCTTTCATTTGGCACTACCCCCATAAAAATTTGGTCACAGTTAATGCCTTCTTTTGGATTAGCTCTTTGGAATGTGATCCGCTTATTATCAAAACTCCAATACGCTTCGGCGTTATCTCCCCCATTGGTCAGTTGAATTACATTTTTAAAATGGGGTTCGCCAGCAAATAAAATAGAATCATTTTGAGGGAAAGCAGTTAAAAAACTAAATAATGCTAGTACAAAAAGGATTGACTTGTTCATATACATATATATTGACCGCAAAAGTAATTGCAAGTTTTTTAAAACAACTGACTTTGGTCAGTGAATTTAGTTTTATAAAAAAAATGACAAAAAAATGACAGTGTCTAAAAAATTCAGGAACTTTGCCTCAAACTGAACTATGACTATTATCGCACCTTCCTTACTAGCAGCTGATTTTTTGCATTTAGGTGCCACATGCGAAATGTTAAATAAGAGTGAAGCGGAATGGTATCATTTGGACGTAATGGATGGCAGCTTTGTTCCTAATATTAGTTTTGGTTTACCCATCATTGAACAAATAAGAAAAGCAACCACCAAGGTTTGCGATGTGCATTTAATGATTGTTCATCCTGAAAAATACATTGAAGCATTTAAAAAAGCAGGGGCCGATATTTTAACCGTACATTATGAAGCCTGCCCTAATTTACTAGATACGCTTGCACAAATAAAAGCCCAAGGCATGAAAGCAGGCGTTGCCATTAATCCGGATACAGACATTCAAGTTTTGAAAGCATTCATTACTGAAATTGACCTGGTTTGCGTGATGAGTGTATTCCCTGGTTTTGGTGGACAAAAATTTATTGAAGGCACTTACGAAAAAGTGACAACTTTAAAATCAATCATACAAAATGCAGGTGCAAAAACTTTAATTGAAATTGATGGTGGTGTTAGCGAAAGCAATGCCAAAGCCTTAGTGACTGCAGGTGCCGATGTGCTGGTTGCAGGTACTACAGTTTTTAAAGCAGCGGATCCAATAAAAACAATTTCTGCATTGCGCAATTGTTAATTCGCATCTCAGATGACTCCTTTTCTGTTGTAGTAATTAAGTGCATTCTTAGTTATAATTAAACGGTTTAAACGATTTCATTCGTTTGGGAAGCATCCCTTTTAATATACTAAAATGAACAGAATATTATCATTTTAGTAATGCACATTTGTGCGTATTTTTTTATTGCTTTATATATCCACTTTTTCTAAATTGTGTGAAGCAGATTATTTTATATTATCAACCCTTTAAAACTAATCCCATTGAGCGAAGCAATCATCAACCTAGAAACCGTTAACCCTATTGAGTTTTTCGGCGTGAACAACAGCAAGTTTGACATTTTAAAAAAGAAATTTCCATTATTAAAAATTTTATCAAGAGGCACCCAAATAAAATTAAGTGGTGCCCCAGAACAAATTGATTTGGCAAAAGAAAAAATTGAACTCATCATTCAATATATGGAACGCAATGGTCATTTAAGTGAAAATTATTTTGAACAAATTTTAGGCGGAGATGATGCAGAAATTATAGACAACTTTGTAGAGCAAAATCCCAATGAAGTATTGGTATTTGGACCCAACGGAAAAACAGTACGCGCGCGCACAGCGAATCAAAAAAAGATGGTACAAGCTGCTGACAAAAACGATATCGTATTTGCGATTGGACCCGCAGGTACAGGTAAAACCTATACTGCGGTAGCACTTGCAGTGCGTGCATTGAAAAATAAATTGGTGAAAAAAATTATCTTGACAAGACCTGCAGTTGAAGCCGGAGAAAGTTTGGGTTTTTTACCTGGAGATTTAAAAGAAAAAATTGATCCGTATTTACGTCCATTGTATGATGCATTGGATGACATGATCCCCGCAGATAAATTAGGCTACTACATGACCACACGTACCATTGAAATTGCACCACTCGCTTACATGCGCGGAAGAACTTTGGATCATGCATTTATCATTTTAGATGAATCACAAAATGCCAATGATTTACAAATTAAAATGTTTTTAACGCGTATCGGTTCCAATGCAAAAGCAATTATCACTGGTGACCCCACCCAAGTGGATTTACCACGCAATCAAAAAAGTGGTTTAGAAAAAGCATCTCGCATTTTACAAAATATTGATGGCATTGCACATATTCAACTAGATGAAGAGGATGTAGTGAGGCATAAATTGGTAAAAGCAATTATTAAAGCGTATGACAAGGAAAGAGAAAATGAAACCGAAAACTCCTACCACCGCTAATAATTGAAGAATTTAGGGAGATTTCTATAACGTATTATTTTATTTATAAATATGTAATTAGCTTATTTTAAACAAATTAATAATTTGTTAACAAAAACATAAAATAAGTAACCAATTTATTTTGTTTCTTTGCATTACTTAAACAAACAATTATATGTCAAGTAAAAAATTACTACATTTCATCGTAGCAATGTTATTGTTACCTGTTTTGACTTTTGCGCAAAACACTACTGGTAGCTTAACTGGATCTGTAAAAGCCGATAATGGCGAAATTCTTGTAGGCGCAACTGTAACTGTATTACATGTACCTACTGGAACAGTATACAAAGTACAATCAAGAAAATCAGGTGCTTTTGATATTAGCAACATGCAACCTGGTGGACCTTACACGATTTCAGTATCTTATGTGAATTATCAAACTGAAAAAAAGGAAGACATTTATATCAACTTGGGAGATGCATCACGCGTAGATGTTGTTTTATACAATAAAGCTGCAACATTAGCCGACGTTACTGTTAAAGGAACACGTAATGCTTCTGATTTATCAGTAAGAGGTGGCACACAAACGACAATAGGTCGTGATAAAGTTGAAAACTTACCAACTGTTGGCCGAAATTTACAAGATTTTTTACGCTTTACCCCTTCTGTTAAATTATTAGGTGGTACTGGTGGATTAACTGGTATTTCAATTGCTGGTCAAAATAACCGTTTTAATTCTTTCTATATTGATGGCGCTGTGAACAATGACCAATTTGGTTTGAGTGCAAGTGGTACAAATGGTGGTCAAACTGCAGTAGGTCCTATTTCAATGGATGCGGTTGATCAAATTCAAGTAATGGTTTCTCCATTTGACGCTTCAATCGGTAACTTTACAGGTGGTGGTATCAACGCTACAACTAAAGGTGGAACTAACAAAACTTCTGGAACAGTTTATAGCTTTACACAAAACCAAGATTTAACGGGTAAAACGCCAACAGGTTTAAAATCTGCTGCTACAAAGTTGAACCCATTCAGTGCTAAAACAATGGGTGCTAGTGTAGGTGGTGCAATTGTAAAAAATAAATTATTTTTCTTCGTTAACTACGAAAGCATTGAAAGTAATCGTCCACAACCATTTGATCTTGCAGGTTACAGAGGAGTTAGCAAACAGGCTGATATTGACGCTTTAGTTTCAACAGTTAAATCGAAATACGGTTATGATATGGGTTCATATGCAGACAATCCTGAAACCATTAGTTCAAAAAGATTAGCGACTAAATTAGATTGGAATATCAATTCAAATCATCGTTTAAGCATTTCTTATCGTCACACAGAATCACAAAATTATAATACTTCAGCTTCAAGTTCAACAAGAGTTAACTTTTACAACAATGGAGTTTTATATCCAAATAAAACAAATTCAGTATCTGCTGAGTTAAGAAGTAATTTCAAAAATGGCATTACCAATAAAATGTTATTCACGCTTACTGATGTAACTGATGATAGAAGCCAAATTGGTGCCGCTTTTCCTCGTGTAATTATTAATGACGGAAGTAGCTCAAACCAAATCACTTTTGGATCTGAAAACTTTTCAGCAGCCAATTTGTTGAAACAAACCAATAAAAACTTTTTGGATTATATCAAATTCAACATCAATAAACACAGTTTAACTTTAGGTATTGATTATGAATTGAGTAAATCATACAATGTATTTATTCGTGATAACTTTGGTACTTATACTTACAACTCTTTACCTGATTTCTTGACTGATAAGGCGCCATTCCAGTATGCAAGATCTTTCTCATTATTGGACAATACTTATGGTGATAATACCAAAGCGGCTGCAAGTTTTTACACAGCTCGTGGGAGTGCTTTTATCAATGACGAAGTAAGAGTTACTGATAATTTAACCATCAACTATGGTATCAGAGGTGATTACACTAAGTTTTTATCTACGCCATTCCAAGATGATTATTTCAACAATAACGCCATCCCTACTATCCAACTTTACAACTATGATTTAGCTGGAGCAAGAAGTGGTCAAATTAGTGATCCTAAACTTTCTATTTCTCCTCGTTTAGGTTTTACCTATAAAGTTCCAACTGAGAGAATTACTATTCGTGGTGGTATCGGTTTATTCACTGGTCGCGTTCCATTGGTATGGCCAGGTGGTGTGTTTAATAACACAGGTGGTAGCGTAGGTGGTGTATCTTTATTTTCACCAACATTTGCAACTACTTTAGCTTCTATGAAGTTCAGACCTAATCCTACTCAGCAATATACAGCGAACGAATTAGGTATCAGTACTGCTTTTGCAAAAGGCCAGGTTGATTTAATCGCAAAGGACTTCCGTTTACCTAAATTATTACGTGCTTCTTTAGCCGTGGATAAAAAATTCGATAACAACTGGTCTGTAACTGTTGAAGGAAGTGTGAGCAAAAATATCAACGAAATTTATTACACAAGAATAGATATTCAAAACCCGATTGGAAACATGGTGGGACCTGATAATAGAAATGTTTACAATAATGGTGTAAGAATGAACTTCCCAGCATATGCAGGATTGCTAGCAGGTAACCCTTATACTGGTGTTTATTTATTAAAGAACCAACCAAAGAATAGCCAAAAAGGTTTTGCTGCAAACTTCACAGCTTCTGTTGATAAATCATGGGCTGATGGATTCTCATTCAATGCATTCTATACTTATGGAACTGCGTTCGTAACCAATGAGCCTACTTCAAGCCAAAACAATAGCCAATGGAGATTTATGGAAACTGTTAATGGCCGTAACTATGTGAACAGATCAAGATCTGATTTTGATTTAGGACACAGATTTAGCATGTTCGCTGCTAAGAAATTTACATATTTGAAAGGCAATATGGCTACTACTGTAAGTGTGGTTTATAATGGTCAATCAGGAAATGCATTTAGCTATGTATACAGCAATGGTCCAGTTAGAGACAATAGTGCTACTGAATCAAATGACTTATTATTCATCCCTACAAAAGACCAATTAACTGCGATGACTTTTGTAACGCAATCAGGATTTAACTTAAGCCAAGATGCACAAAAAGCAGCATTTGAAGCTTATATCAATCAAGATAGTTATTTAAGCAAACGCAGAGGACAATATGCAGAAAGAAATGGTGCAAGATTACCATTCCAAAATATAGTTGACTTAAAAGTGATGCAAGATTTCTTTGTTAAAGTAAGTGGTAAGAAATACCAGTTCCAATTAACTTATGATATTTTCAACTTCACGAATATGTTGAACAGAGTTTGGGGTCGTACTTACTTCTTAAGTAATGATCAATTTGGATTAGTTAGATATTCTAACCCAACTTCTGGTGCACCTTCATTAATACCTACTTATAGCTTTAACCCAATTAATAACAATACTCCTTGGGGTATTAGTTCAAGTACTGCACCTAGTTACAGTGCACGTTGGGTTAGCCAATTGGGTTTAAGATTTAAATTCTAATTCTAATTAGGGTTACCCCTAGTCAGATTTTAACATAAAAAAATCCCCGTCTTGATTCATCAAGTCGGGGATTTTTTTTTAAAGCAAACTTTGCTTAATTTCAATGTAATATGGTTACCACAAGTTTACAACAGTTTACCGTTGGCGTAGAGGAGGAATACATGGTATTAGACCCCTCCACAAAGGAATTAAAAAGCCACCAGCAGACTATTGTCAACGAAGGACAGAAACTATTTAAGGACAAAATTAAGGCTGAAATGCACCAGGCGGTGGTGGAAGTAGGCACTGGGATATGTAAAAATGTAGATGAAGCCTTTTCAGAGATTATTGAACTACGTAATGGGGTGCATAAAATCGCAGGGGACTTAGGCTATAGCATTGGGGCCTCAGGCACCCACCCTTTTAGTTTATGGGAAAAACAATTGGTGTCGGATCAAACCAGGTACCAGGAATTGTTAAACGAATTACAGCAGGCTGCAAGGAGTAATTTAATTTTTGGACTACATGTACATGTTGGAATGGAAGATCGCCGTATGGCCATCCATATTGCCAATACAGCACGTTATTTTTTGCCGCATATTTATGCTTTAAGTACCAACTCCCCTTTTTGGGAAACCCGCAATACCGGATATAAATCCTACCGATCAAAAGTTTTTGATAAATTTCCGCGAACAGGCATCCCGGATACTTTTGAAAGCATCGAAGCCTACGATAGTTTTATTCAGCTACTCATTAAAACCAATTGTATTGATGATGCTAAAAAAATATGGTGGGATTTAAGAGTACACCCTGTTTTTAATACTATTGAATTTAGGATTTGTGATGTGCCCATGACCGTACAGGAAAGCATCACCATTACTGCATTGTTCCAAGCGATTTGCGCTAAAATTTATACACTACGTCGTCAAAATATTAATTTCATAAATTACCAACGCGCACTCATCAATGAAAATAAATGGCGTGCAAGCCGATATGGTATTGATGGAAAATTAATTGACTTTGGAAAGGAAAAAGAAATTCCGACCAAGGATTTAATCAATGAATTACTTGATTTTGTGGATGGTGTAGTGGATGAACTAGGCAGCCGCAAACATATTGA
>SHWT01000074.1 GCA_009693715.1 Chitinophagaceae bacterium | reverse complement strand
TCAAAAGTATCTTCAAAAATTACCGTTATCGAGAATATTTTAGATAAAATAGATCACATGATTATTGGCGGCGGAATGACCTTCACGTTCGTGAAAGCATTGGGCGGAAAAATAGGAAATTCTATTTGCGAGGACGATAAAATGGAGTTGGCGTTAGAGATTTTGAAAATCGCTAAAGAAAAAGGCGTGCAAATTCATATTCCTGTGGACGTGGTTGCCGCTGATGCTTTTTCTAACGAAGCAAAAACACAAATTGTAGATGTGAGAGAAATTCCTGACGGATGGCAAGGATTGGATGCAGGACCAAAATCATTGGAAGCTTTTGAAAAAGTAATTATGGATTCAAAAACGATTCTTTGGAACGGTCCTTTGGGAGTTTTTGAATTGCCAGCTTTTGCCAACGGAACCATATCTTTAGGGAACTTTATAGCAGAATCAACAGCTAACGGTGCTTTTTCACTAGTTGGCGGAGGCGATTCTGTAGCTGCCGTAAAACAATTTAGACTGGAGCACAAAATGAGCTATGTTTCTACTGGTGGCGGGGCAATGCTTGAAATGTTAGAAGGAAGAATTTTACCAGGAGTTGCAGCAATCTTTGATTAAAAAACAGTTTTAACACTAAATTTTGATTTTTAACGTTATTAAATATTAGATTTGTGAAACGCGTAATAAATTGAATTGTAGCATTTTGACATTAATATTTATGAATATACGACATACGACCCTTAGCCTTTTCTTAATTTTATCCCTAAATTCCTTTGCTCAAGATCCAATCTGGACTTTGAAAAAGGAAACGAAAAACTCCTTCCTTGATTCTATAAAATCCACTTTTGTTCAAGACAATATTGCTTCCTGCGTTGACAGTTTGTGGATGAAAGAATTGTCGAATTTAGACTTATACAACACCATTTCTGTCGATATTAAAAACATTAATATCGATCAAAAAGTAGATTTTGAATTACCTACCCAATTATTAAAATCAAGGCTTGCCAAAATGGACACAAAATCGCCATTTAATATTGAGTATAATCAAGGGCTTGAAAACATCATAAAATCATTTTTAAAATCCAGAAAAAAATCATTTGAAAGATTAATGGCTATTTCTGAATTTTATTTTCCCATGTTTGAAGAGGCCATGGCGAGACAAAACGTGCCTTTGGAAATAAAATATTTGGCAGTGGTAGAATCAGCATTGAACCCAAAAGCGGTTTCAAGAGTCGGCGCAACAGGACTTTGGCAATTTATGTTTCAAACAGGAAAGCAATACGGGTTAAACATTAACACCTATGTTGACGACCGAAGCGACCCTTTAAAAGCGAGTGATGCGGCAGCGTTGTATATGTCAAATATGTATAAAATTTTCGGAGATTGGGATTTGGTTTTGGCGTCTTATAATTCTGGACCAGGAAACGTAGCTAAAGCAATTCGTAGATCAGGAGGTCAGCAAAATTTCTGGAATATTAGAAAGTATTTACCAAAAGAAACCCAAGGCTATGTTCCCGCATTTTTAGCTACAATGTACATTTATGAATACCATAAAGAGCATGGAATAGTTCCTAATAGAGCCGCAATTAAGCACTTTGCAACCGATACCATAATGATAAAAAGGGAAATTACCTTCAAGCAAATTTCTGACTTAATTGATATTCCGTTGTCGCAATTGCAATTACTGAATCCTTCTTATAAAAGAGATGTAGTTCCGTTTATTGAAGGGGAAAATCATTTCTTGAGATTGCCAAATGATAAAGTAGCGATTTATACTTCCAATGAAGATAAGATTTATGCTTACACTCAATATGAAGCCAGCAAAAGAGAACGCCCTTATGAAAGCAGAGGAATTGCTGTTCGGGATACTTTAAATACGGATTCAGAAATAACAGTTGTTTCTAAAACAAGATATTACAAAGTGAAGCTTGGCGATAGTTTGATTGAAATTGCTGGTAAATTTGGAGTTGCAATGTCCGATATAAAAAAATGGAACAAACTTAAAAACAACAAAGCACCAAAAGGAAGAAATTTAAAAATTTACAGTTACGAAAGTGTTCCTTTGACTTCTAAAAAACAAGAAATAAAAGTTACCGAAAGTAAAAAAGACTCCGCAATTGTTGCTATAAACACTTACGTTTCTGAAAAAAAATATTGGGAAGAACAAGTGGTTTCTTTTGTGAAAAGAACGAAAAAATATAAGGTTAGAAAAGGGGATAATTTAGGTTCAATTGCAGCCAAATATAATGTTTCGGTTTCAGACATTAAGTATTGGAACAGCCTTAAAAAGAATACTATTTCTTCGGGTAAAATTTTGAAAATTATGACCACCGAAAGAGTGGTTTCTAAAGTTAGAAAAGAAATCAAGGCGGATAAAAAACTAGTTGAAACCAAAGACTTACTTGCTTCTACTGATGCCAAATCGGATAAAAACTTAACTACCGAAATCTCAAAAACTACAGAATATTATGTAGTTCAAAAAGGCGACAACCTAGGGAATATTGCAAAAAAATATGCGGTTACTATTGAAGATTTAAAACAATGGAATAATTTATCAGATATAAATGTTCAACTTGGGACTCAACTTAAAATTGCAAATGAAAGCGGAAACACAGAAGAACAAGTTGCCGTAAAGAAAGAATATAAAATACAAGACTATGTTGTTTTGAAAGGCGATAACGTTGGAACTATTGCAAAAAAATATAAAGTTTCACAGGAAGATATTAAGTTGTGGAACAATTTAGCAGACAATAACATTCAATTTGGAAGTACTATAATAGTTTCAAAAACGGAAATTGTAATTCCAGAAAAAGCAACAAATAAAGAAAAAACAGCTTCAAAATCAACTAAAAATCAAGAACATTATTATGTTCAAAAAGGAGACTCACTTTATAAAATAGCAAAAAAATTCCCTGGAATTACCATACTAGATATTAAAAAATGGAACGGCATTAGCAATGAAAACCTTAAACCGGGAATGAAACTAAAAATTAACGGATAATACAATATCTTTACTTAAATTTGGACTTTAATTCATTTAGACACTATGAATAAAGCCCATTTTTTTTTGCTTCTAACGGCGGTATTTTTGCTTTCGTGTAAAAACAAAAGAGACACTTCCAAAGAAAAAACTACTGGCGAAATTAACACTATTTCTGTACTCATAGACGATCAATTGTGGAAAGGAGAAATTGGGGATAGCGTCCGTAACAAATTTGCGTCATCTGTAATTGGACTTCCTCAAGAAGAGCCCCAATTCACTATAAATCAATATCCTATTAAATTTTTAGAAGGGTTTGTAGTAAATAGCAGAAACAGTATTATTATTAAAAAGGAAGCTGTTAGTCGATTTGAAATTAAAAAAAATGAATTTGCATCACCTCAAAATGTTTTTTATATTTCAGGACGAAACACTATAGAAATTATTAACACTATCGAAAAGCATGTGCCTGAAATTATTCGAATAATGCGGCAAACAGAAATTGTAGAAACGCAAAGAATTAATGATACAGCGCTAATAAAAACCGACCGAATTAAAAAGAAGTTTAAAATTGCATTGAACATTCCGAAAGGTTATAATAGTGTTTTGACTCGAAAGAAATTCATTTGGTTTAAAAAAGAAATAATCGGAGGAAGCACAAGTGTTTTAATATACCAAATACCCATTAATAATATCAAAAACCACTTCAATTCGGGGGTGATTAAGAATATAATAAAAATGAGGGATTCTATTGGGTCATTGTATATTCACGGAACAGAGCGGAATTCAAAAATGATTACCGAGCAGGCGTATTCGCCCTATTTTTTCCATACAAAATTAGACGGAAGAATCACTTATGAAACTAAGGGAACTTGGGAAATGAAAAATGATTTTATGTCGGGGCCATTCATAAATTACTGTATTACAGACTATAAAAACCGAAGAATGTTGGTTTTAGAGGGGTTTTGTTATGCGCCATCTAAGAAAAAAAGAGACCTAATGTTTGAATTAGAAGCAATCATAAAATCGGTTAAATATATAAAAAATAAATAATAAGCTATGCCAATTAAATGGGTAACAAAAAATTTTGAAACGCTTTCCGTTTTCGAATTATATCAAATATTGAGATTGCGCTCCGAAATTTTTGTGGTGGAACAAAATTGCGTTTATCAAGATTTAGACAATAAAGATTCGAAAGCAATACACCTTTTCGGAGAATACGATGGTAAAATAATTGCCTATTTAAGACTGTTTAAAGCCGGTGATTATTTTGATTTTTCTTCGATTGGGAGAGTTGTAGTAGATTTAAATTACCGCGACAAAAATTTTGGTCACGAGCTAATAGATCAAGGAATTGCTGAAATTAGAAATCATTTCAATGAACAAAAAATTGCTATTTCTGCTCAATTATACCTAAAGAAATTTTATGAAACACATGGATTTATCCAAACTTCAGAAATGTATTTAGAAGACAATATTCCTCATATACAAATGAAACTAACATTTAAACCTTTATAATTAAAAGCTCAACTCTTCGGTCATATTCAGCCCCTTTACCAAGCGGAACACTGTTCCCGTATCCTTTAAAAGTCATCCTATCTTTAGAAATTCGCCTAAAAAGTAAGTATTTATAAACCGAACTAGCCCTATTGATTGAAAGTTCTCTTTTTCTAGTTTCTCGGTCTATTGCTTCTTTTTGATATAGCGGAGTACAGCAAACATGCCCTTGAATTTCAAATTTTAGGCTTTTGTATTTCATTAATTCCCGAGCAATTTTATCCAATTGTGTTTTAGCTTTAAACCCCAACCTACTACTTCCTCTTTCAAACAATAAGTTATCAAGATAAATATGATCACCAACAATTTGTTTCTTTTGAATTGAGTTATAAAACCCTGGGAGTTCAATTTTAGGGAGTTCTTTTAGATTTAAAACAACATCAACTCTGCGATTTTTCGAACGTTTTTCAGGTAAATTTTCAACCATATCTTCATCAATCAATATGCGCCCCTTGCCTTCAATAGTTACAATAATTTTGTTTTTGACGCCATTATTTATAAGCATTTCCTTGATAGCATTTGCTCTATTAGTTGACAGTTTAAAATTATATTCATCTTTACCTACATCATCAGTATATCCAAATATTTGAACGGAAGCTATCCGGGAAGAATCTGTTTTTTGAATATAATCTATAACAGCTTTTCCTTGCTTTTCCCCTAAGTTAAATTTATCGAATTCAAAATATACCGATTGCACTACTTCTTCTTGTGCGTGCAAAAAGCTATAAAACAAAAGCAGTAAAAATTTTAAAAAACGCATAATTAAATTTTTAATATATTATTGTATTACAATTGATCGTTCAGAATAACAACCGCTTTTTTTATCTCAGAATTGTTTTTTGTATAATATAAATACAACCCTTCTTTGTATTGAAATCTTTTGATTATTTCGTTTAAAATTAGATTTTTTATCTCTTTTTTATTTTGTTCTAGCTGATTTTCCTCGCTTTTTTGCAACGCGGAGAGTAATTGTTGGTATTCAATAGTAATTGATTCATCTAATTTTTCTTTTTTAGCAATCGCTAAAGTCTTTTTTAATGCCAATTCAGTTTCTGTATCAAATGAAAACTTTTCCGTCTTTAAAAACCTTTTAAAAGTCATAAAGTCCATATCGGTTATAGTTGGAATTGTAGTTCCTAAATTTGGATTTTTGTAATAGTAATCGGTTACGAAATTGAAAATCCCATCATTTTTAACCAATGCTTCTGAAATATTACTAAGTTTAGTTTCGTCCATAACTATATCGGGCAGAATTCCGCCTCCATCATAAACGGCGCGCCCTTTTCGGGTTTTAAAGGCATTGTAATCTGTAGATGCAGTTCGAATGGGTTTGCCGTCTTTGTCTTTGCGAGAATAATCTAATGCTTGAATACAGCGCCCAGATGGAGTGTAATATCTAGAAATAGTGATTTTAATTTGAGTTCCATAACACAAATCAATTGGACGTTGAACCAATCCTTTTCCAAAACTTCTACTTCCTATTATTACTGCACGGTCTAAATCCTGTAAAGCACCTGCGACAATTTCTGAAGCAGAAGCACTTTTCCCATCCACAATAACTGCCAATGGAATTTGAGTGTCTATTGGTTCTCGCGAAGTTTTAAAAGTAACGTTGTGTTTTTCAATTTTAGATTTTGTGGTAACGATAATTTCATTTTTTGGAACGAATAAATTGCAAATATTAACCGCTTCATTCAAAAGGCCTCCTGGATTTCCTCTCAAATCCAATATGATTTTTTCAGAGCCTTCTCTTTTTAATTGTTCCAGTGCTTCTTTTACCTGAGCAGACGCCTTATTTGTAAATTGATTCAGAACAATATAACCTGTTTTATCATCAACTTTACCAAAAAAAGGAACTGCCTTTAAATCTACTTCTTCTAAAATTAATTGTGCGGATAGGGTCTTACCTTGTCGGCTGAATTTTATATCCACTTTAGCATTTTTTCCACCGTTGAATAACTGACTTGCATCGTCCTTAAAATCAGAGAGAATTATGTCGCCAATTTGAATAATTTCATCACCACCTTTCAACCCAGCTTTATCTGCAGGATAATTTTTATATACTTCTTTTATAATTAGTTTTGTCTCTTTTCTAGTAATCACAGCCCCAATCCCTGTGTATTCTCCAGTGTTGTTGATTTTGTATTTAACAACATCTTGCTCATTAAAATAATTGGTATAGGGATCCAAATCGGCTAACATGCTTTTGATGGCCTTGTCCATTAATTCCCCTGGATTGGTATTGTCAACATAATTCATATTAACCACCTTGAATAATGTTGTAAAGATTTCAATTTGTTTGGCAACTTCAAAAAAATCTTCCTTGAAGCTTGCGCCAATAAAGAGCAACCCGCTTGCTATTAAAGGGAGTATATATCGTTTTTTAAGGAAAGAGTGCATTTATTAACTTTAAAATTTATTGAAAACGAAAATACGAATTAACTTTAAATAGTAATGATAATTTATTCATAATTAATGTGTCTATGAATACGCTATAATTTCTCGCTTTTTATTGCTATCAAAAATTTCTCGAACAATTGAATCGTTTTTTTATTAATTTCTTCATACGTCAATCGGTCTTTAGTTTGGTATAAAAACATAAATGCGAAGGGCTTGCCCAGATTACCCAATAATATATACTTATTCAGGCGATAGGTTTCACGAAGTACACGCTTGAAATAATTTCTGTCAACCGCATTATTGAAATGTTTTTTAGAAACCGAAACCCCTATTTTTATAGGCGTATCCTCGCCAAAATCTCCAGCAATATAAACCAACCGCAACGGATATTTCGACACCGATTTCCCTTTCGAAAAAAGTAAATCAATCATGGTTTTGCTTTTTAGCTTTTCTGCTTTTGGATAAGTAAAATTCATTTTTATTTTCAAGTTTTCAATTGCAAAGGTACGAATGATGACATAATAAAAAACCACGGA
This sequence comes from Chitinophagaceae bacterium, assembly GCA_009693715.1. Taxonomy (GTDB): domain Bacteria; phylum Bacteroidota; class Bacteroidia; order Chitinophagales; family Chitinophagaceae; genus Sediminibacterium. The sequence goes on along the minus strand of SHWT01000074.1, from coordinate 3,304 downwards.
ACGAATCCGTGGTCTTTTGATTTTCAAAAGTTATTTTTCTACAACGTTTCTTTCAACCATTTGTAAAATTCTTTTTGCCAAACTTGTGCGTTTTGTGGGTTCAAAACCCAGTGATTTTCTTCTGGGAAATACAAAAATCTACTTTTAATTCCTCGCAATTGCGCTGCTTGAAACGCCTCTTGCGATTGCCCAATTGGAACTCTAAAATCTATTCCACCTTGGATGATTAATATTGGGGTATTCCATTTATCTACATGGCTTGCGGGATTAAAATCAGTATAGGTTTTATGAGCTACTTTGTTGTCTTTTTCCCAGTAAGCCCCGCCAAAATCCCAATTATTAAAGAACACTTCTTCAGTAGTTCCAAACATACTTTGAGTATTAAAAACCCCATCATGAGCTATAAAAGTCTTGAATCTGTTGTTGTGAATTCCTGCCAAATAAAACGCAGAATAACCGCCATAACTTGCGCCAACACACCCCAATCTCGCTTTATCAACATAGCTTTCTTTCGCCACATCATCAATCGCCGAAAGGTAATCGTTCATAACTTGTCCGCCCCAATCCTTGCTAATTTGCTCATTCCATTCCACGCCGTGACCTTGCATTCCTCTTCGGTTTGGGGCTACAACTATATATCCATTAGCAGCCATTAACTGAAAATTCCATCGGAAAGAATAAAATTGGGTTAACGGAGATTGTGGTCCGCCTTGGCAATATAAAAGCGTTGGATATTTTTTTGAAGCATCAAAATTGGGAGGGAATATTACCCAAACCAACATTTTTTTACCGTCAGTTGTAGTCACATATCTTCGTTCTGTTTTGCTTAACGCCAATTTTGAATAGGCTGTTGTATTCACATTTGATAATTGATTCCACACTTTTTTCTTCAAATCATACGAGTACAATTCTGCTGCGTGGTTCATATCCGAACGCGTCATTATGATTTTATCGCCAACAATTCCAACCAATCCTGACACATCAAAATCACCATTAGTAACTTGAACAACTTGCGGCATTTTTTTTGTCAATCCGGGAAAATCAACTACAAATAATTGAAGCGTTCCATCAATCGGCGCTTGAAAATAGACATTTTTACCGTCTTTACTCCAAATAAAACTTTCTACACTTCCGTCCCAATTTGCCGTAAGATTCACATTCGGGCCTTTAAAATTGACAATAATATCGTTTTTATCGGCTTCGTAACCATCGCGTTTCATTTGCAGCCAAGTTAAATTTCCTATTGGAGAAAATGTTGGATTGATATCGTATCCTAAATTACTTTCGGTTCTGTTTTCTGTTTTTCCAGTTTCAAGATTGTATTCGTATAGGTCAGTATTGGTAGAAATGGCGTATTCAGTGCCTGCTTTTTTCTTACATACATACACAATACTTTTGCCGCCTGGGGTCCAAATATAATCTTCGTCCCCACCAAATGGTTTTTGAGGCGCATCAAAATTTTCGCCTTTCATAATATCAATTCCAACTGATTTTTCTTCGTTTGATTTATAAAAAACGTGATTGAATTTGCCTTCGTTCCAAGTGTCCCAATGGCGATAATCCAATCCGTTATAAATTTGAGCGTTGGATTTATCTAAATTTGGATAGAAGTCTTTTCCGTGAACTTTATCAATTTTTACCTCTTCATTATAAATGATATATTTTCCATCAGGAGAAACATTTTTATCCGCTAAAAGCGATTTGTAATCTGAAATTTCAACTGAATTTCCACCATTTACAGGCACAGAATAATACTTCGAACCCGATTTATTTTCTTCAACCGAAGGTGTCGAAACCTTATAAATAATACTTTTCTCATCTTTAGAAATCCCTAATGAAGTCAGTCTTCCTAATTCCCAAAGCAATTCTGGCGACATTACGTTTTGAGCAACAGCATTTATACTCATTGTGATTAAGGTTAAAATCAGTAATTTTTTCATAGTTAAAAAAGTTTTTCAAAGTTTAAAAGTACTGTTTTTATTCTAATAATGACAATCAAATTAATTTGTGTTATGGGACTTAGAAATCAATTTATAATTATCATAAGAGATATTTAATTACATTTGAAATAAAAAAGATGCAACTCAGTTATTGGGAAATAAAAAATTGGTTTACCAATGTAGATTACACTGTTGTTGGTGCCGGAATTGTTGGGTTGCATGCCGCTTTGAGATTGCGCGAACGTTTCCCAGAAAGCAAAATCTTAGCACTCGAAAAAGGGATGTTGCCTCAAGGAGCAAGTACTAAAAATGCTGGCTTTGCCTGTTTTGGTAGCCTTTCGGAAATAATTGATGACTTGAAATCGCACACCGAAGAAGAGGTAATTCAGCTCATTCAAAAACGCTGGAAAGGATTGAAATTACTGCGAAAAAGAATTGGGGATGATAAATTAGATTACAAACCATTTGGCGGTTACGAACTATTTTTAAAGGAACACGAAGCGACGTATATTGAATGTTTGAACAAACTTCCCTTCATCAATGAAATATTGAATCCACTTTTTAAAACTGATGTTTTCATCAAAGAAATTGATCGTTTTGAATTTAATGGGATTCACGAAAGTGTGATTTTCAATCCGTTTGAAGGTCAAATTGACACCGGAATGATGATGCAGGAATTGATGAAACAAGCTGTTTCGAATGGTATTTTGATTTTGAATCAACAAACTGTAACTTCCTTTTGTGACAATGGAACTGCTGTGGAAGTAGTACTTGGAGATTTTAGTTTTAAGACTAAAAAACTATTTTTTGCCACAAATGGTTTCGCCGCTGAAATTACAAAAGGACAAGTAAAGCCAGCTCGCGCACAAGTTTTAATTACAGAACCTATTCCAAATCTGAATATAAAAGGCACATTTCATTTAGACAAAGGCTATTATTATTTTAGAAATATTGGCGATAGAATCTTGTTTGGCGGCGGTCGAAATTTGGATTTTGAAGGCGAGGCTATTTCCGAATTTGGGGAAACAGAATTAATCCAAAACCGATTGGAAAAAGTATTAAAAGAAGTAATTTTACCCAATAAAGAATTCAAAATAGAACACCGTTGGAGCGGAATTATGGGCTTGGGAACAACTAAAAACCCCATAGTTGAAGCCCTTTCTGAAAATGTTTATTGTGGCGTTCGATTGGGAGGAATGGGCGTTGCTATTGGAAGCTTAATCGGAAATGAATTGGCAGATTTAATTTAAAAATAGTTTTATGTTTAAGAAAATTACTCGAATTTTATTTAAAATACTGATTTGGTTTGTTGGAATATCGCTGTTTTTAGTAATTATCTTCAAGTTTGTACCCGTGCCTTTTAC
>SHWT01000073.1 GCA_009693715.1 Chitinophagaceae bacterium | reverse complement strand
ATCGCACTAATATTAGTCCGATCCGTTACATGTAATAATTGTTGCAATAATTGAGGTACCACTGGAATAATGATCCCAAAACCCATCACATCAATTAAAATGGTGATGAATATAAAACCAACTGCTGCTTTTTTGGGATTTGCCATAATATTTGAAATGAATTAACCAAATATACAAGTACTAAGGTATATTTCAAAAAGCAGTTAATCAATTGCTAATCAAATACCTGCTAGGATAAGTACGCTAGCAAATATTCCAAAAAATCAACCTGCATTCCAATTTCAGCAACCAACGATTTTAAATTGCTTAATTGAATTATAATAATCGAAGCCCTACAACGATATAAGCAATAATGACATAAATAAGTAATTAAAACTAAAGTCAGGTACAACAAGGATTTTCTGCTAATTTTACATGAAATGACCAAAGGAAATGAAACCATATCAACCATCCGGAATTTTCAAAACCAGATACGAACACAATAGTGAACCAGTTGCAGAACAAAGTGTTTTCTTAAAACGCGTATTCGTACATTTTTTGTGGACATTAATTATTTTAGGCAGCTGCTTATTGATGGGTATTATTGGATATAAAAACACTGGACCTATGTCGTGGATTATTGCAGAGCACAATGCGTCAATGATACTAGGGGGTATGGGACCTGTGGTAACGATTGAAACTTTTTGGGGCAAAATTTTCTCTTCTTTTTATGCTTTATTTAGTGGCGTTATTTTTATCAAAAGCATTGGTATTTTAATTGCTCCTATTGCGCATCGCTTTTTTCATAAAATGAATTTAGAAGATTGAGTAAAGCCGCAAATACAAAATTGGTCAAGTCATTAGCAGCACAATTTGGATTTGATTATTGTGGCATTGCCGCAGCAAAAGAATTAACAGAAGATGCCCGGCGTTTGGAACAATGGTTATCCAATGGTTATCATGGCGAGATGCAATACATGGAAAATCATTTTGACTTACGCGTTGATCCTCGCAAATTAGTACCAGGTGCAAAATCGGTCATTACATTTTTAATTAACTATTACCCAGCACAACAGGATCAAATAATACAGATTGATTCAAATGCAAAAATTGCAAAATACGCATGGGGGGAAGATTATCATGAAGTGATTCGCGGCAAACTTCAAATCATGCTCGGTGAGATGCAAAAGCAAATGGGTAATATTACCGGGCGCGGATTTGTGGATTCAGCGCCTGTGCTGGAAAGAAGCTGGGCACAGTTGTCAGGAGCGGGATGGATTGGGAAAAATGGAAATTTAATTCGGCCTCAAACAGGTTCCTTTTTTTTCCTTGCTACTTTAATTGTTGATATTGAATTAGATAATGACACGCCTATACCAAATGATTATTGTGGCACTTGCACCAAATGCATTGACGCCTGTCCTACTGAGGCGATCTTACCCAACAAAACTATTCAAGCCAATCACTGTATCAGTTATTACACGATTGAATTAAAGCAGTCGGAAATACATGCCAATAAAAATTATACCGACTGGGCCTTTGGTTGTGATATATGCCAGGACGTTTGCCCTTGGAATAGGTTTAGCAAAACACACAATGAAGAAAACTTCAAGCCCTTACATGGCTTATTAAATATGCGTCGAGATCAATGGATACAAATGGAAGAAACGACGTTTAAAGAAAGATTTAAAAAATCACCCTTACTTAGATCAAAACTAAAAGGACTCAAAAGAAATATTCAATTTTTGATGGATCAGAAAGAAAAAGAACAATGACGGTAAATAATTTGAGTGGAAATTATGCTCAAATTAAAAATACTACGCTATAACTAAACCTAATTCATTATTGCTGATTAATCACCCCCTGCAAATTTTGCAATTCCATTTCCATCTTACCGCCTAGCAATTTTTCATTCAACAAGGTTTGAAACTTTTCCCAAGGATACCAACTTACCTGTTGTTCAAATGTCCAATGAATTACATAATTGCCTTTTTCTAAAGGGAACCATTCAATTTTAACAACATAAGGCGCCTGACCTGTGGCAACCCATTGATAATTGACAGAAGAGTCTGTTTTACTTTCGAAATGAATCAATTGCGTACCAATAAATGCAGTATCATTTTGCAAACGAACTTCATTTTGCTTCCAATCACTCATCCAAGCACTCCATTGATTTAAATCAGCTGCATAAAAAGCTATTTTCTCAGAAGTTGACTTCACCTCAATGGCCCTAGAAACAATCACTGTACTTGGGAATAGCAATGAAATCGCTGTCACCAAAACACTCAACAATAAAGCACTAATCACAGCCAATTTTATTAATTTCATTTATTCCCATTTAAAAATTTTGTACGCCACCGCGTAAACAACTACTATCCAAATCAATAATATTGAAATGTCGGACCAAGTGTCCATTAAGCTATTCCCTTCAAATGCAATATTTCGCATGGCATTATTAAAATGTGTTAACGGTAATATATTGCAAAAAGGTTGTAACCAAGTTGGGAAATTATCTATAGAAAAAAAAGTGCCTGATAATAAAAACTGAGGCAGTGTAATTAAATTAGCAAATGGCGGAATGGTGCTTTCTGTTTTGGCAACACCACTTACAATAAATCCAAAGCCCATGAATAAAATAAGTGCAATAAAACTAAGTCCCATAATACTAGCAAAGGTGACCCATCCATGGACTAAAGTAAACTTGAAGGCAAAATGACCAATGCCAATGATAATGATTGCCGTAATGAGTTGAAAAATAACCCTACTTAATGCTTCCCCTAAAATGATATATAAGCGACGAATAGGTGTCGCATAAAATCGCTTCAACACCAACTGTTGCCTTAAATTAAAAAACAAAAAAGCAACACCAAATACACCTGCACTTAATAAAGAGAACCCTAATTGACCAGGTAAAATAAAATCGATGGTACGATAAATTCGCCCAGGCACTTTTTTTATATTGTTATTAACTACTGCAATACTTGGCGCATCTTTAAAGCGTTGTTCATTTATTTTTGAAATGACCGAATTTAAAATAGACTTTACCAATTGTATGTTTTGCGGATTGGCCGCTTCCGAACTGATCAAATCAATGGCATATGGTAAATTGGGATTGCCGGTAGCCCGAATATGAATCATTGAAGTGATACGACCCTTTGCAAGCTCCCCTTGAATTTTATTACTATCCCCCATTGCAAATTTTAACCCTGGTATATTTTTAATTGCCGTATAAATTGGATTGGTGGTATCACTCCCTTGCGTCATTGCCACATTTACATTGATATTACCCCCACTACTTAAAAAACCAAAAACAAGTATAAAAATTAACGGAAATGCAATGCTAAATATAACGGCTGAGGGACTCCTAAAAGTAGCCCGTAAACTTGCTTTTGTTATCGCAAGCATTGCTTTAATTTGACTATAATCAGGCATAAATTAACGTTGATTAAATTCAAAGATAGGCAATCGCGCCTGCGGCCGCCCCATTAACTGTTTCATTGATTTTATTTGTTGCAATACCTGCCATTGTTCTAATCCAAGTTCTTGTTGAATTAGTTTTGTTTTTATTTCGTTTTTGTAGCCTTCAAAAAATTCTTCAATAAAGGACCTGCTTTCTGGATACGCTTTAATGCTATACCCTTTTAATTTGGCCATTTTAGCGGCAGATGCCAATGCATCATTTAAGGTTCCGATTTTATCAACCAACCCCACTTTAATTGCATCTGCCCCTGTCCAAACGCGCCCTTGTGCGATTGAATCAATATAGTCCACACTTTTTTGCCTACCTGCAGCTACCCTTGATTTAAATGTATGGTAAACACTATCCACGCCTGCTTGCAAAAACCTTTGTTCTGTAATAGTTAAGGCTCTTGTTGCAGAAGGCGCATCTGCATATTGCCCTGTTTTAACGCGATCAAAAGTAATACCAACTTTATTTTTTAAAAATTTCTCTGCATTGGGAATCACTGAAAATACACCAATGGAACCTGTGATGGTATTGGCATTAGCAAAAATAGAATCAGCGCCACATGCAATATAATAACCTCCTGAAGCGGCCAAATCACCCATACTGACTACCACTGGTTTTTCTTTTTTAAGTAAATCAATCTCTCTCCAAATAATATCACTCGCTAATGCACTTCCGCCTGGTGAATTAACCCTTAACACAACAGCATCAATGGATTTATCGTTTCTAATTTTTTGAATCAACACCCTATAATCATCACTTGCAATAGCTTCATTTTGACCTTTCCCCATGACCACATCCCCATCTGCATATATCACCGCAATTTTACCACTGCCCGTTCCTCTTAATGCAACTGATTCCGCATAATTATTAATGGATACAAAAGATATTTTAGTTTCATCTGCGACTTGTAACTTTTTACTAATTATTTTTTTTAGTTGGTCATCATATATTAAACCATCCACTAATTTGTATTTTAATGCATCCTTGGCATTTTGCACTTTCCCTTCATTCGCAAATGCTTTGATTGAATCTACATTTAAATGGCGCATTTCAGCAGCACCTTGAATAAAATTATTATAAATTGAATTTAACCAAATCCCTGTTTGTAATTTATTCGCATCCGACATTTGCGCATATCTAAATGGTTCAGTTGCACTTTTAAACTTACCTGCATAAAATATTTGGGGCTCAATTTCAAGTTTATCAATTAAACCTTTAAAAAAAATCGTCTCATAATTAAAACCAGCCCATTCCATGCCCCCTTGTGGATGTGTATATATTTGATCAGCAACATTTGCCATCATATACCCTTTTTGAGAAATTGTTTCCGCGTAGGCTACTATAAATTTATTTGATTTTTTAAAATCAATCAATGCTTTTCTGATTTCCTCCGTTGCTGCATAGCCATTTGGATTTTCAGCACACTTAATATAAATGCCCTTGATACTAGAATCTTTTTTTGCATACTTTAACAAACCAATCAATTCTGACAAACTTGGTTGTTTGCCATTTTTTTTATTCATCAATTCACTAAAGGGGTCATTTTTTGATTGCTCTAAAAATGTTTCAGAAGCATCAATCACTAAAACTGAGTTTTGCGCAACAGCTACTTTTTCATCCGTTGAAAATGCGGCTGCTATCCCAATCAAAATAAAAAAACCAAGTAATGAAAAAATAAACAAAGCCAACAAGGCAGCGAAAAATGTTTTAAAAAAGCTTTTCATGAAGTTGCATTATTAAATTAAACCAAAATGCCCAAAATAGTCGGAGATAAAGTAGTTTAACGCTGTAAAATTATGGATATTTGGGCTACTTTTATAATCCTTCTATGAACAATGCATACCTACTGATAGGCGGTAATTTAGGCGACCGATTGGGGAACCTAAAAAACGCCACAAAAGAAATTGAATTGCATTGTGGAAAAATACTTTCCAGCTCGGCGATCTATGAAACAGCTGCATGGGGATTTACCGAACAACCCCCCTTTTTTAATCAAGCTTTACAGGTGGAAACCGCTTTGTCTGCAACTGAATTAATGCAACAATTACTCAGCATTGAATTATCATTAGGAAGGGAAAGGTTGCTCCCTTTAGGACCAAGATCCATTGATTTAGATATCATCTACTTCAACAATGAAATAATACATAACGACATCGTTTCTATTCCACACCCTCGCATGGAACAACGTAATTTTGTACTCATTCCCTTAAACGAAATTGCCCCAACCTTTCTTCATCCGGTCCTACATATATCCACAAGCTCCCTATTAGAGCAGTGCAAGGATGAATCGCATGTGTATAAAAAAACGACCAATTAAGCCTTCCGCTTACTATATTTGAACCGACGAATTAAGGAAATTATGAACTACCATTTTATTGCAGTAGAAGGAAATATTGGGGCTGGAAAAACAACTTTATCACAATTGTTATCGCAACAATATAATGCAAAATTAATGTTGGAAGAATTTGCGGAAAATCCATTCTTGACTAAATTTTACGAAAACCCAAAGCAATACGCCTTTCCGCTTGAATTGTTTTTTTTAGCAGAAAGATTCAAACAACAACAGGACTTAATTAAAAATACTGACCTATTCCAGTCAGTCACTATTTCAGATTACTTGTTTACAAAATGTTTGTTGTTTGCCAAAGTAAATTTACCAGAAGAGGAATATAGATTATATCAAAAAATGTTTGATGTTTTTCAACAACAACTTGCAACCCCAGATGTATTAATTTATTTACATGCGCCAGTGAGTAAGTTGCAATCCAACATTAAAAAGCGTAATCGCAAATTTGAACAATCCATACCAGACGAGTATCTATTTAAATTGCAAGAAACCTATACCAGCTATATAAAACAGCATAATATAAAAACCATTTTTGTGGACGCCACCCATGCTGATTTTTTATACAATGAAGCACATTTAAAATTGATCACGGATGCACTTGAAAAGGATTTAGAAGAAGGCCAACATTTTATTAACCTGCCATAAAGTAAACCATGCAAAGCCCAGTTAAACAATTGAATGACCCTTTGGGTGCTTTGCGCATTTCCGAGTTTAGAAACTTAATGATTGGGCGTTTTTTATTTATCATGGGTTTAAGAATGATGGGCACATTAGTAGGCTGGTGGATTTACGAATTAACCAACGCTCCTTTTGCTATTGGACTCATTGGATTAGCCGAAGTGATCCCAGCCGTTTCACTCGCTTTATATGCAGGCCATGTGATTGACAAAAGCGAAAAAAGAAAGCTTTTATTGAAAGGCGTTATTTTATATTGGTGCTGCGCACTTATTTTACTTTTTTTATCGATGGATATTGGGGCACTCAAATTGACTTCATTACAAATTGCGATTGGTATTTATTTCATTGTTTTTTGTACGGGTATTATTCGCTCATTTACAGGTCCCAGCTTTGGAACTATTGTCGGTGCGGTGGTACCCAAAAATTTATTACAAAATGCCACTACTTGGAGCCAAGGCATATGGTTGAGCGCTTCCGTTCTGGGGCATGCAATTGTAGGATTTATTATTGCAGGCTTTGGTCATACCGGTTCATTAATAGTCGTGGTTACCTTGGTGGGTATTGGGTATGGCTTTATTGCCATGATTAAATCAAAGCCGCCACACGCGGACGTAGTGGATCAAAAAACATTGGAAAGTGTGAAAGAAGGCTTACGTTTTGTTTTTAATTCAAAAGAAGTATTCGGCGCTTTATCACTTGATTTATTTGCTGTTTTATTTGGGGGTGCTGTAGCCATGATCCCCGTTTTTGCAAAAGATATTTTAAAAGTGGGTCCTATTGGGTTTGGATGGCTCAATGCAGCTTCAGACATAGGGGCGATTATCATCATTTTGATCATCACGATATTTCCTGCAAATCGTGGTCAAGGAAAAAAATTATTACTTGCGGTCGCAGGCTTTGGGGTATGTATTATTGTATTTGCTTTATCTAAAATATTCTGGCTATCCTTTGTGATGTTATTATTAAGTGGTATTTTGGATGGATTTAGCATGATTGTAAGAGGTACTATTGTACAACTTAAAACACCTGACCATATGCGTGGCAGGGTGATGAGCGTAAATTCCATGTTTATTAATAGCAGCAATGAATTAGGGCAATTTGAAAGTGGGGTTGCTGCAAAAGCGATGGGCGTAATACCTTCTGTGGTATTTGGGGGTGCCATGACTTTACTCGTGGTAGGAGTCACTTGGTTTAAAGCACCAGCATTAAAGAAAATGGAATATTAAAAGGAATTACAAAATGAAATTTCGGGTGAAAACTGTTTAAATAAAAAAAGCGCATCAGAAAAAGAGGAAGCTAATTTTGGTTGCATCCCTATTTGCTTAGTAAGTCCTTCATTACGGAGTGCACCGCAGGACAAAATTCAGCATTCTTCATGGTCACTGGTATACGCTTAAAAAAAGTATCCTCATCCGTATAAGGAAAACGTTGGCAATCGGAGGGGCGGTGCTCGTAAATACTACATGTATTGTCCTTTCCCAAAAATACGCATGGCTTTTGTTGCAAAACATAATCACCCTCACTATCCATAGCCAAATAGGTATCAATAAAAGCTGTCTCCTTAAGCCCTAAATACTTACTGATTCTTTTGATATCCGGCATTTTGAATCGAGGGGAATAATTCTTACAGCATCTTGCACAGTCCAAGCAATCAATTTTTTCAAAGGCTGCCTCATGCAAATCAGGCAATTGCTTCATTATTTTGCGCTTATCTTCCTTTTTTAAAAAATATTCGAGCTTTTTAAGCAATTCTGGCGCCGGCGCCTCAAATAATTGTTCAGTAGATTTGTCCATATTATACCGCAAAAGTAAACCATTTCTCATTCATCCACAAGCTTTCCCCATCAATTGAATCCCCCGGAGTAAGCAGCAGTTTATTTTGTATATTTGTGGCAATTTTTTAAACTACCCTATTTATGTTTGAATTGAACTCCAACAACGCCGAATTTATCCAAAGACACATTGGCCCTAATCATGATGATACGCAAAAAATGCTATCTGTTATTGGATTAAAATCAGTGGAAGAATTGATCAGTAAAACAGTGCCTGATAATATCCGTTCAAAAAAAGCAATGGAAATTCCAGCCGGATTGACGGAGTTTGAGATGTTGCAATCATTAAAAACAATAGGTGAAAAAAATATTGTTGCCACCAATTTTATTGGACAAGGCTATTATGGTACCATCACACCAAGTGTGATTCTTAGAAATATTTTTGAAAACCCAGGTTGGTATACCCAATACACCCCCTACCAAGCCGAAATTGCACAAGGCCGATTAGAAAGTTTATTGAACTTTCAAACTATGATTACAGACTTAACAGGCATGTCCATTTCAAATGCTTCATTATTAGACGAAGCGACTGCAGCAGCGGAAGCAATGGCCATGATTTTTAATCATGTAAACAAAGCGGAAGTTGCAACACAACCAAAATTATTTGTTGACCAATCTATTTTTACGCAAACCAAAGATGTTTTAGCAACCAGAGCGAATCCAATTGGTATTGAAATAGTGGAAGGTAATTACAAAGAGACGGAAATAAACAACCAATTTTTTGGTGCCATATTACAATACCCTAATAGCAAAGGAAATATTGCCGATTACCAACAATTTATTAATCGTGTGCATGAAGCAGGCGGTTTGGTTATTTTAGTAGCTGATATTTTAGCATTAACCTTATTAAAAAGCCCAGGTGAATTAAATGCAGATGTGGCGGTAGGTAATACACAACGCTTTGGTGTTCCCATGGGATTTGGCGGACCACATGCGGCTTATTTTGCTACAAAAGATGCATTCAAACGTGGTATGCCCGGCAGATTAATTGGGGTAAGCGTGGATGCAGAAGGTAACAGGGCACTTCGAATGGCGCTACAAACGCGCGAGCAGCATATAAAAAGAGAAAAAGCAACTTCAAATATTTGTACCGCCCAAGCATTACTTGCCAACATGGCCGTTATGTATGCCGTTTATCATGGTCCGCAAGGTTTGAAAAAAATAGCAACTAAAATTCATGCTTTAGCACAAAACTTAGAACAACAATTACAATCCTTAGGCATACAACAAGCCAATGAATTTTATTTTGACACTTTACATTTACATGGATTTGATAGTAGTGCATTGAAAAAAATAGCGAACGAAAAAAATATCAATTTCAATTATTTTAATGACGGCACTGTTAGCATTACTATTGACGAAACAATTTCTAATGCGCATGTACAAGAAGTAGTTGCAATATTTGAAAAATTAACTGGGAAAAAATCAACTGCTACGAATGCATCGGTGAAAAATGAAAAAGTGCCATCGCAATTAGTACGCAGTTCAAGTTATTTACAACATCCTGTATTCAATATACATCATAGTGAAACGCAAATGATGCGTTATATTAAACAACTAGAAAATAAGGATTTGTCCTTAAATACAAGCATGATTAGTTTGGGTAGTTGTACAATGAAATTAAATGCGGCTACTGAAATGATTCCAGTAAGCTGGCCAGCATTCAGTACCATGCACCCATTTGCACCCAGTCATCAAACAATCGGTTACCAAGAGATGGCGAATGAATTAAGCGCCTACTTATGCCAAACTACAGGCTTCACTGCATGTAGTTTACAACCCAATAGTGGTGCACAAGGAGAATATGCTGGTTTATTAACCATTCGCAGCTATCACCAACATCACCAACAAGCACATCGCAATATTGTATTAATTCCAATCAGTGCACATGGCACCAACCCTGCTAGTGCGGTGATGGCCGGATTTAAAGTAGTGGTGGTTAATTGTGATGCCGCTGGAGATATTGACATGAATGATTTAAAGGAGAAAGCCCTATTACATAAAGATGCATTAGGCGCTTTAATGGTGACTTATCCATCTACGCATGGTGTATTTGAAGAAACCATTATTGACATTTGTAATTTAATACATGAACTAGGTGGATTGGTCTATATGGATGGTGCCAACATGAATGCGCAAGTGGGGCTTACAAGTCCAGGAAATATTGGCGCCGATGTTTGTCACTTAAACTTACATAAAACATTCGCTATACCACATGGTGGCGGTGGACCAGGCATGGGCCCTATTTGCGTGAACGATAAATTAGCCCCGTTTTTACCAGGTCACTCGCAACAGGGCAATAGCGCGAACGCAGTGAGCGCAGCACCATTAGGATCGGCAAGTATTTTATTAATTAGTTACGCATATATTAAAATGTTAGGTGCCGAAGGATTAGCATTATCCACTGCCTATGCCATTTTAAATGCGAATTATATGAAGGCAAGATTGGAAAAAAATTATACCATTTTATATGCCGGCAAAAA
>SHWT01000072.1 GCA_009693715.1 Chitinophagaceae bacterium | reverse complement strand
CATTTTATTTTTAATGCATTAAACAGTATTCGTGCCTTGGTAGATGAAAACCCAACCAGAGCCAGGCAAGCCATCACGGAGTTAAGCAATATTTTAAGAAGCAGTATTCAGGCAGATAAAGTTGAAATCACAACACTCGAAAAGGAGTTGACCATTGTGAAGGATTACTTAGCATTAGAATATATTCGTTTCGAAGATAGGTTGCAGGTGATATACGAAGTGGATGCTACTTCACTTCATAACAAAGTACCTCCAATGATGTTGCAAACACTCGTTGAAAATGCGATAAAGCATGGATTAAGCAAGCAGCCTGGGGTTTGTCAAATAAAAATTATTTCAAAATTTGAAGACGACAAACATGTTTTGTTGGTTCAAAATACAGGTATTTTAGAAAAAGTGGAGAAGGATGGGTTTGGATTACAAAGTACCAGAGAGCGATTAAATATTTTATACAAAGGATCGGCAGCGTTTGAGATTTACCAAGATGCACCTAATCAAGTTACAGCCAAATTAAAAATTCCAATTTCAGCTTAAAAAAAGTATATGCCAGTTACAGCCATAATTATTGATGATGAAAGATTAGCGCGCAATGAGCTAAAAAAATTATTAGAACAACATCCTGAAATTCAAATTATTGATGAAGCAAGTGGGGTGGACGAGGGCGTGGAAAAAATAGAATTAGCGCGTCCCGATTTAATATTCTTAGATATTCAAATGCCAGGAAAAACAGGTTTTGATTTGCTAGGAGAATTAGAAAAAGCGCCCAAGGTTATTTTCACCACTGCTTTTGATGAATTTGCCTTAAAAGCCTTTGAAGTGAATGCATTGGACTATCTGTTAAAGCCGATTGATCCCAATAGATTAAGTGACGCCATTCAAAAATTACAAACCGAATTAGCTTTAGAACAAGCTAGCCTTCTTGGTGGTTCGGTTAGGGGTCCTTTGACGGAAGCCGATCAGGTATTTGTAAAAGACGGAGAAAAGTGTTGGTTTGTTAAATTAGCGGAAATAAGGTTATTTGAAAGTGTAGGGAATTACGCCAAAGTTTATTTTTCAACCCACAAGCCGTTAATATTAAAATCATTAAATGCACTAGAAGACCGATTGGACGAACATGTATTTTTTAGGGCCAATCGCAAGCATATTATTAATTTACATTGGATTGAAAAAATCGAGCCTTACTTTAATGGTGGGTTATTGGTGGAATTAAAGGGCGGAGAAAAAATTGAAATTAGCCGTCGTCAAACGGTGAAATTTAAGGAAATGATGAGTTTCTAATACTGCATCATTAATACTTCCTATTTTTTAGGTGCTTATCAGCGCAAATTTAATTCAAACTATGAATCGCTTCAGCGATGGCTTGAATTAATGCAGGTTCTTTTTCAACGGCATTTCCAACCACAATAATATCAGCGCCAGCAATACAGTTTTGTTTTGCTTTCTCTGGTGTGGTAATACCACCACCCACTACTAATGGTATTTGAATATGCGCACTCACTTTTGCAATCATTTCAGTAGGGATGGCTTTTTGAGCACCACTTCCTGCGTCCATATAAATTAACTTTTGGCCAAGCATCTCTCCGGCCATTGCAGTACACAAAGCGATATCATTTTTATTCGCAGGAATCGGGTTGGAATTTGAAATATAGGAAACGGTAGTTGGGGTGCCGCCATCAATAAGCATATATCCAACTGATATAATTTCAAGACCACTTTTTTTCACAAAAGGCGCACTGATTACATGTTGACCTATGAGCAATTCTGCATTGCGCCCAGATATTAAAGACAAGTATAAAAGGGCGTCTGCTTTTGGGGTAATTTGATCAGGAGATCCAGGAAAAAGAATAACAGGAATATTACATTGTTTTTTGATACTCGCAACAACGGTATCCAAAGTATCGGTCACTACCAAACTTCCACCTACAAAAAAATAATCCACTTTCGACTTAACTGCAATCTCAATGGTTTGGTTTAAACTTTGATCATTTATTTTATCGGGGTCAATTAAAACGGCAAATCCTTTTTTGGCATTTGATTTTTGCTGCGTAATAATATCGTATAGTTTATTTTTCATTTTATAAGCCCGTGTAAGGTGCAATATTTTTTCCAAAAAACATATATTAAAACAGGTAAAAATTATTTTTTAAAGATTTATTTACCTCTAGCTCCCATTTGCGTCATAGGAGTTTCTTGTTTGTTGGAATTCCCAAAAATATCGAATTTATGGCAACCTTGGATAGGGGGTACTATAACAATACTAAAAATTTCAAACATCCAAGGTTTTTTTTTCGCAGAAACTAACATCTATTGGGGATAAATCACGAAAATCAAGCCGGATAAAGGGTTTAATTTAATCCACAATTCTTTTCCACAGCTGTTGATATTTCGATGCTTGTATTATGGTTTCAGAAGGATATTTTCGTAAACCCATCAAGGTTTTTGAAAAACCTAATGGGATAACCCACTAACATCCTTAAATAGAACAAGACTATGGCTACTCCTAAAACAAAAAAAGGCTTACAATTTACACGCCTCTTTACAAAAGAAAATGTTTCTCCATTTGATCAATTCGATTACGACTATCGTGATAGTGTAATTAAAAATCCAAACGGAGAAAAAGTTTTTGAAATGACCAATGTGGAAGTGCCGAAACAGTGGAGTCAAATTGCAACAGATATTCTTGCACAAAAATATTTTAGAAAAGCCGGTGTTCCTCAACCAGATGGTTCCTTGGGTCGTGAAACAACAGTAAAGCAAGTTGCACATCGTATGGCAAATTGCTGGAGAGTGTGGGGTGAGCGTTATGGTTATTTTGCAACTGAACAAGATGCACAAATATTTTATGAGGAGTTAGTGTATAGTATTTTAAATCAAGCTTGTGTTCCAAATTCACCACAATGGTTTAATACAGGGCTACATGAAAGCTATGGTATCACAGGTGGTGCGCAAGGACACTATTATGTTGATCCAAAGGATAAAAAATTAAAGAGATCAACAAGTGCATATGAGCGTCCACAACCGCATGCTTGTTTTATATTAAGTGTAAGTGATGATTTAGTGAATGATGGCGGTATTATGGATTTATGGACAAGAGAAGCAAGGATCTTTAAATACGGATCTGGGGTAGGAACCAACTTCTCTCAAATCAGAGGTGCTAACGAGAAATTATCTGGTGGCGGATCATCAAGTGGCTTAATGAGCTTCTTGAAAATTGGTGATCGTGCAGCAGGTGCGATTAAGTCAGGGGGTACTACACGTCGTGCTGCTAAAATGGTTTGTTTGGATTTAGATCATCCAGAAGTAATGGAATTCATTAACTGGAAAGTAAAGGAAGAAGATAAAGTAGCTGCTTTAATTGCAGCTGGTTATGATAATAGTTATGAAGGAGAAGCATACGCAACAGTGTCAGGGCAAAATTCAAACAACTCGGTGCGTATTCCAAATAGCTTCTTCAAAGCATTGTCTGAAAATGGCAATTGGGAATTAAAAGCACGTACTGATGGTCGTGTGATGCAATCAATACCTGCGCGTGAAGTATGGGATCAAATTGCAAATGCTGCATGGCGTTGTGCGGATCCAGGAACACAATATGACACTACTATTAATGAGTGGCATACTTGTCCAAAAGGGGGGAGAATTAATGCTTCTAACCCATGTTCAGAATATATGTTCTTGGACAACACGGCTTGTAACCTAGCTTCAATCAACTTGCGTAAATTCTTCAATGAGTCTGACAATAGTTTTGATGTAACTGGTTTTGAGTATACGACAAGATTATGGGCTACTGTATTAGAAGTATCAATTTTAATGGCGCAGTTCCCTTCTAAAGAGGTAGCACAATTATCTTATGATTACAGAACTACAGGTTTAGGTTTTGCCAATCTTGGTTCTATGTTAATGGTAAGTGGTATTGCATACGATAGCGAAGAAGCACGTGGTATTGCAGGTTCAATCACTGCGATTATGACGGGCGTGGCTTATAAAACATCTGCTGAGTTAGCCTCCTTCTTAGGTGCCTTTGATAGATACGAAGAAAATAAAGAAGATATGTTACGTGTAATGCGTAATCATCGCGCTGCTGCCTATGATGCAGAAGGTGCTTATGTAGGTCTTGAAATTAAACCACAAGGAATTCAAGCACAACACACCCCTGATTACTTATTAAAAGCAGCGACTAAGGCTTGGGATGATGCAGTTCAATTAGGTGAAAAATATGGTTATAGAAATGCGCAAACAACTGTAATCGCTCCAACAGGAACCATTGGATTAGTAATGGATTGCGATACTACAGGTGTTGAACCAGATTTCGCTTTAGTGAAATTTAAAAAATTATCAGGTGGTGGATACTTTAAAATTATTAACCAATCTGTACCACAAGCATTAAAGAATTTAGGATATACACAAGCTGAAAATGATGCAATTGTAAATTTCGCTGTAGGACATGCAAGTTTCGCAGGTGCGCCTTTCATTAACAATGAATCATTGTTGGCGAAAGGATTTTTACCTGAAGAAATTGCAAAATTAAATGGTGCTGCAAAATCAGCATTTGAAATTGGATTCATCTTTAAC
This sequence comes from Chitinophagaceae bacterium, assembly GCA_009693715.1. GTDB lineage: Bacteria > Bacteroidota > Bacteroidia > Chitinophagales > Chitinophagaceae > Sediminibacterium. Next base: position 6,229 of record SHWT01000072.1, on the reverse strand, counting down.
CGTTTCACATTGGGTGATGCTTGTTTAACAAGATTAGGTTTTAAAGAAGAAGTTTTTGCTGACTGGAGCTTTAGTTTATTAGAAGCTTTAGGATTTACAGAAGATCAAATTGATGCTGCCAACGATTATGTTTGTGGTACCATGACTGTAGAAGGTGCACCAGCATTGAAGGATGAACATTTGTCCATATTTGATTGTGCCAACAAAAATGGTAAAAAAGGAGAAAGATACATTCACGCGCATGGTCATATTAGAATGATGGCTGCTTGTCAACCTTTCTTATCGGGTGCAATTTCTAAAACAATTAACCTTCCACACGAAGCGACTGTTGAAGAAATTGCCGATTCTTATTTAATGAGTTGGTCTCTAGGCTTAAAAGCGAATGCGATATATCGCGATGGTTCTAAATTAAGCCAGCCATTAAGTACAAAATCAGATAAAAAGAAAAAAGTAGATGCCGCTATTGAGGAAGAAGTGGCAGAAGGCGGTTCTCAATTAGTTGACCTAAGTAAATTAAATGTAGATGAGTTGTTAGAAGAAGTTCAAAAAAGAATGTCTGCTTCAACGGATACTAAATTTAAGCGTCAATTATCAAGAATCGTTGAGCGTAAATCATTGCCTGCTAAGCGTCGTGGCTTTACACAAAAAGCACGCATTGGCGGACAAGTATTATTCTTAAGAACAGGGGAATACAATGACAACACGCTAGGAGAAATATTTATTGATTTAGCAAAAGAAGGTTCAACACTTCGCAGTTTAATGAACTGTTTCGCCATCTCCATTTCTGTTGGATTACAATATGGTGTTCCATTAGAAGAGTTTGTTGAAAAATTTGTATTTACCAAGTTTGAACCTTCAGGCATGGTCGATCATCCAAATATTAAAACAACCACCTCCATTGTGGACTTTATCTTCCGTTCATTGGCTTATGAATATTTAGGTAGAACTGATTTAGTACATGTATTAGACAAGCCTACAGTTGAAAATTTAGGTGAGGAGGGCGATATTACCTTAGTGGGACAGCCTGAGCTAAGTAGCATTCGTGTTACTGCGCCAACAGTAGCACCAGTGGCGAAAGCAAATGTAGCAGTAGCCGTTAATGAAGGTGGTTCAATGGACAATGTAACTGCAGCAGCTAAGAGCATGCAAAGCGATGCGCCAGCTTGTAGCACTTGTGGACATATTACCATTAGAAGCGGTACTTGCTATAAATGCTTGAACTGTGGAACAAGTATGGGTTGCAGTTAGTCCTTCAATGAACAATTTATATAATACCCGCACAGCAATATGTGCGGGTATTTTTTTGCCCAAACTTTCATGTAAAAATTAGGCAACCATTAATAATTTTCTTTAAATTTATAATTCAATACCACTAGAGAAAAAAATAGCATTATGTCCAATTTTCAAGTAAAAGTTTCGCCTAAAAATTATGACGCAGTCATTGTTGGTTCAGGCGCAGGAGGGGGAATGTCAGCCTATGTTTTAGCAAAGGCTGGACTTAAAGTTTGTTTGTTAGAAGCGGGTCCTGAATTTGATCCAGCTAAAAATTCAGCGATGTTAAAAAACCCTTGGGAATCACCGCGTCGTGGGGCAAGTACCAAAATGCGTCCATTTGGCGATTTTGATGCTTCCTATTGGGGCTGGGAAATAGACGGAGAACCATATACGCAAACGCCAGGCAGCGATAAGTTTGAGTGGTGGAGAGCTAGAATGGTAGGTGGTCGTACCAACCATTGGGGTCGTATTTCATTGCGATTTGGACCACGTGATTTTAAAAGAAGAAGCATTGACGGCTTAGGCGACGATTGGCCAATAGGTTATGAGGATATCAAACCTTATTATGATAAAATTGATAAATTAATTGGGGTATACGGAACGAATGAAGGATTAGAGAACGATCCAGATGGTATTTTTTTACCACCACCAAAACCAAGATTGCATGAGTTGATGTTTAAAAAAGCAGCAACAGGAATCAACATTCCAGTGATTCCATCTCGTTTATCTATTTTAACTAAAAAAATAAATGATGATCGTGGGGTTTGTTTTTATTGCGGTCAATGTAATCGTTCCTGTAAAGTGTATGGTGATTTTTCCTCTTCTTCAGTTTTAGTGCGACCCGCTCTATTAACAGGTAATGTTGATTTAATTACCGGTGCAATGGCGCGTGAAGTTATTACCGACAGAGAAGGAAAAGCTGTAGGCATTTCTTACGTCAACAAAGCCGATAGACAGGAATACCAAATCAATGCAAAAGTGGTGGTATTAGGTGCAAGTACTTGTGAAACTGCGCGTTTGTTATTAAATTCAAAATCATCCAAACATCCAAATGGTTTGGCAAATAGTTCGGGCGTTGTTGGACATTATTTACACGATTCAACCGGTGCTGCTTTGGGAGGTGTAATTCCAAGTTTGTTTGGACGTAAGCGTTATAATGAAGATGGCGTTGGTGGTATGCACGTGTACACGCCATGGTGGTTGGATAATAAAAAATTAAATTTCCCTAGAGGCTACCATATTGAATATTGGGGTGGCATGAGTCAACCGGGTTACGGATTTGGCATGGGCCAACAAGGATTGAATGGTAAGTTTCAAGTAAATGGTAGAACCAAAGAAGCCGGTGGATATGGAGAATCATTGAAAGAGGATGTACGCTTTTTTTATGGCGCGAGTGTAGGTATGGGCGGAAGAGGGGAAGCGGTGCCTACCTTTGAAAATCATTGTAAGATTGATCCGGATGTAGTGGACAAATATGGTATTCCTGTATTAAAATTTGATTGCAAAAATTCAGATTACGAAGTACAGCAAGCAAAACACATGAAGGAAACCTTCCGTGAAATTATGCATGAAATGGGTGCGGTAATTACTTGGGGTGATCAAGATGATGCAAGTAATAAATATGGATTATCAAATCCAGGTAATATTATTCATGAAGCAGGAACAGTTCGTATGGGGAATGATAAAAAATCATCTGCATTAAATGCATTTGGACAAGCCCATGATTGTAAAAATTTATTCTGTGTAGATGGTTCTGTATTTACCTCACAAGCAGATAAAAATATTACATGGACTATTCTGGCATTGTCAATGCGTACATCAGAATATATTTTGGATCAGTTGCAAAAGAAAAATATATAATTTTTGATTTTGTAATAAAAAAAAGTGAAACACAACCAAAAGAAAAATTTATAATTAAATAAAAATATTGATCATGGATAGAAGAGATTCCATTAAAGCGTTGGTATTAGGCACTGTTTCCGCAGGTGTATTACTTGAAGCTTGTAAAAACACCAATACGACTGTTGCAGAAGTGAACATGGACGATCGTATGCAGGAGGAAAAGGATTACTTAGTTAAAGTAAAAGCACAGCCTGATTTTTTTGATGCACAGGAAATGGCTACCATCACTGTACTAGCTGATATCATTATGCCAAAGGATGCGGTAAGTGGCTCAGCCACAGATGCCAAAGTGCCTGAATTTATTGAGTTCATCGTAAAGGATATGCCCGATCATCAAGTGCCAATGCGTGGTGGCTTAAGATGGTTGGATTTACATTGTTATAAAAAACATGAAAAAGCGTTTGTTGATTTAACAAAGCCGCAGCAATTAGAAATTGTAGATGAAATTGCGTATCCGAATAAGGCGAAACCAGAAGTAGCACAAGGCGTGAGCTTTTTTAATAAAATTCGCGACTTGGTAACTACAGGCTTTTATACTTCTGAAATTGGAGTGAAGGATTTGGGCTATATGGGAAATGTGCCCAATCAATGGAACGGAGTTCCTGATGAGGTGTTAAAGCAACATGGATTAGCCTATACAGAGAAAGAAATTAAAGAGTGTATCAGTTATTAGATTTCTCGCCCTTTATAAAATATAAGGGCTCGAAATTCTACCGCTAATGATTTTATAACAATAAGGCCCCCCGATTTATCGGGGGGCCTTATTGTTATTTTTCTCCTCGCCCTTTATAAAATATAAGGGCTAAAAATTTATGAAATTTTACTTCCAGCAGCAATGGCTTCACTAGTTTGTACAAAGTATAATTTACCATGGGCATCTTCGGCCATTAAAATCATTCCCTTACTTTCAACACCGCGCATTTTTCGTGGCGCTAAGTTCGCCACTACCACTACTTGCTTTCCAATAATGTCAGCTGGATTAAAATGCATGGCGATACCTGATAAAATGGTTCTTTTTTCTACTCCCAAATCCACTTCTAATTGTAATAATTTATCTGCTTTCTCCACCTTCTTGGCATCGATAATGGTACCTACGCGCAAGTCAATTTTACCAAAATCGTCAAAAACAATTTCAGGTTTGAATGCATGGTCATTCGCTTCAGGAGCTGCGCTAGCATCATTGGTAGTAATGGTATCCATCGTATTTTTTTTTGCTTTTAAATTTGTTTGCAATTGCGTTAATTCTGCTTCAATTTCTTCGTCTTCAATTTTTCTAAATAACAATTCAGGAGGTCGTAGGCTATAACCTACTTTTAATAAATTAAAGTTTCCGGCATTTCCCCAGTCCAGTATTTTGTCTACTACTTTCATCAAGTGGCACATTTTTTTTGCAGTAAAGGGTAAAAAAGGGTTTATTAAAATAGCAAGGTTGGCACATAATTGCAAGCAAGCATGCATGCAGTTGTCAATTTTTGCTTGCGCTGTTGGGTCGGTCGCTAAATTTTTAGCCAAAATCCAAGGTTCTTTTTTTTGCATGTATTGATTTCCAATACGCGCTAAATTGATCACTTCAAATTGAGCATCTCTAAATTTATATTGCTCCAGTAATTCAGTAATTTTTGCTTTACTATCTTTTACACTTAGTAAAATGGCATTGTCCTCCTCATCCAATAATTCAGGATGAATGGGGGGTACTTTTCCTTTGCATAATTTATGCATCAATACCCAAGTTCTATTTACATAATTGGCGAAGATGCTTACTAATTCACCATTCACCGACTCCTGAAATCCTTTCCAGGTAAATTCACTATCCTTTGTTTCTGGGGCAATCGATGTTAAATAAAAGCGTAAGCTATCCGCTAATCCTGTTCCACCATTTTCTTTTTTAATCCATTTATTGATGTAGTCGTCCATTTCAATACTCCAACCTTTGGAAGTACTCATTTTATCACCTTCTAAATTCATGAATTCATTGGCAGGAACACTTTCCGGTAAAATATGACCATGCAATTTTAGCATGATTGGGAAAATGATACAATGAAAAACAATATTATCTTTTCCAATGAAATGGACCAATTTTGTTTCTGAATCATTCCAATAAGGGGTCCAATCTTTACCATTATCTTTTGCCCATTGCTTAGTAGCACTGATATATCCGATAGGGGCATCAAACCAAACATATAATACTTTACCATCACCTCCTGCCACAGGTACTTTAACTCCCCAATCTAAATCACGGGTCACAGCCCTGGGTTGTAAGCCACCATCAATCCAACTTTTACATTGGCCAACGACTGCCGGTCGCCAATCACTTACATGCTCCTTTAAAATCCATTCACGTAAAAAATCTTCATGTTTATTTAAAGGTAAATACCAATGGGTGGTTTCTTTTTTAATAGGCGCGTTACCACTTAGGGTACTAACTGGATTAATTAATTCTTCAGGGCTTAAACTTTTGCCACATTTTTCACATTGGTCTCCGTAAGCTTCAGGATGTCCACAATTAGGACAGGTACCTTTAATATATCTGTCCGCCAAAAAACTATTTGCAGCTGCGTCAAAATATTGCAGTGAAGTTTTAGTTTCTAAATCGCCTTTGGCTTCAAGATCTTTAAAAAATGCACTAGCAGTTTCATGATGCAAAGCATCGCTGGTGCGATGGTAAATATCAAATGCAATTCCTAGATCTTTAAAATTTTGTTCAATAATCGGGTGGTACTTATCTATAATTGCTTGCGCAGTGGTTCCCTCCTTAGTTGCCTGGATAGGGATGGCAGTGCCATGTTCGTCGCTTCCACAAACAAAAACCACATCTCTTTTTTGCGCTTTTAAATAACGGACATAAATATCCGCAGGCAAATAAGCGCCTGCTAAATGGCCAATATGCTTCAAGCCATTCGCATAGGGAAGGGCTGCTGTAATCAAATATCTTTTTGGCGTGTTCATTGCTGCAAAAGTACTTAATTTGTGTTATGATTCAACCGCCAATCCTCATTCCTGGAGACACTATTGGGATCACTTGCCCAGCAGGTTCCATCCCCTTGGAAAAGGT
>SHWT01000071.1 GCA_009693715.1 Chitinophagaceae bacterium | reverse complement strand
GCCCAAGCAATCCAAGAAAATGCTAAAACTCCATACATCATCCACCCCTTTTCCAAAAAATGTGACCAAGATGGTGGTTAAAGCAAATAAGGTTAATCCAGGAACCAGCGCTTCAGTTTTTGGATGCTTTTTTTGAAATATGGCAGGTAATACTTTATCCTCACTCATCGCAAACATCACACGAGGATTACTCATTAAAATCACGTTCACATAGGCCAACACGCTTAACACCATCGCAAAATCAAAAACCTTGGCACCTAATTTACCAAACCAGGCCTCAAATAATAAGGAGCCAATCGCATTCGCGTTTTTCATTTGGTCAAAACCAATTACTTTAATATAAGTATAATTAATAGTGAGGTATAAAAATAACACGACAAGTATACCTACTACAATTCCTTTTTGCATAATCTTTCCAGAAGCAACTTCAGATCCAAAATTGATGGTTTGTTGATAGCCTCCGTAAGTAAAGAAAACGGAAACCAAACTTACTAATAATAAAAGAGCGCCATTAGTGCCATCGTAAGTATAAATTTTTCCTTCGTTAATTCCATGTGGCGGAACCGTAACACCTTTAAATAAGGAAGAAATTAATAAAACGATTAAAGAAATTTTCACCACCGTTAAAATGTTCTGTGTGCGACTGCTTGTTTTTAATCCCAGCAAATTGACAATATAAAAAAGCCCAACTGATATCGAAGCCACTATAATATTAAAAAGCGTACCTGATGGTTGACCAAATAATAAATCGCTCACATAGTCGGCGCCAATTAAAGCAACTACAGCCAAAGAAGCGGCATTACTAATTAAGATTAAAACGTTGATGGTAAATCCTACCCCAGGATGATAGCAATGCGCAAACACTTTATAATAACCACCCATGACCGGAAGCCGTTGCCCAATTTCAGCATAAGTCAATGCACCAAATAAAGCAATCAAACCACCAATCAACCATGCGCTAAAAAAAATAAGTGGCGTGCCCGATTTTGCTGCAATGGTTGCTGGAGTTTTAAAAATACCCATACCAATTACTAAGCTCACCACAATCATGGTTAAACTGAAAAAATTAATGGACTGTTTTTGCTTCATAGGTAATCAATGAAAGCTAAATATAATAAAAATGGACAAGTTTTCAACAAGCCGTTAGTAATTAAAAACATATAGGGATATATAAATACTATATTTGATTCAGAATTAGGTTCATGCAAATGATTAAAAGGGAACCCCGTTAAAATCGGGGGCTATTCCCGTAGCTGTGAGTTCATTGCCAAAAGCAATCCATGCAATATATCCACTGAAGCAATTTGGGAAGGATGCATTAAAAAGAACAAGCCAGAAGACCTGCCTAATGAATACATCAACAGCTTTCGGGTAAAAAGCAGGGATTGTAAAAAATGGATATGCCCTTGCATTACATTAGATAACTTCAAAAGGAATCTTATGCTTTGCCATTTACACAACCATTAATTATGGTTCTCTTTCTCCAGAAAGCTCATTGTTAACAACAAAAAACAAAACAATGAGCAAAAAATTAATTACGCTCTCGGTGTGCCTTATCGCCACCACCCTCGCCTTTGGGCAAAAAGAAGAAATTAAAAAAATTTCCGACACCGTTATTTCATTGGATGAAGTGATTGTTACTGCGAACAAAGTAGAACAGAAGCAAAATGCTACAGGCAAAGTGGTTACTGTAATCAATGCAGCTGCACTTCAAGCGAATGCAGGAAGAAGCATTGCGCAAATTTTAAATGAACAAGCTGGCTTGTATTTGCCAGGTAGTTTAAGTAATGCTGGAACGGTGCCGAGTATTTACATGCGCGGCGCTTCCAGTGGTCGTACCTTAATTTTAATTAATGGCATGCCCGTAGGCGACCCTTCTATGATCAGCAATGAGTTTGATTTAAACTTAGTCCCCTTGAATTTGATTGAGCGCATTGAAATTTTAAAAGGTGCACAAAGTACCTTGTATGGTTCAGATGCTATTGGCGGTGTGATTAACATCATCACCAAAAATAAATCTGTTCCCAACTTCTCCGGGGATATTAGCACAGGCAGTTATGGTACAAGAAAAATAAATGCGCAACATAGTAGCAGCATTGGAAAATTGAATTATGCTATTGGATTTGGCAATGAATCTGCAAAAGGATTTTCTTCTGCTACAGATTTGACTGGGAAAAATAATTTTGACAATGACGGCTATCGCAATAATAATTGGTTTGCTAATATCAATTATGCTTTTAACCAAGATTGGAATTTAAAAGCTTTTACGCAACAAACAAGTTACAATGCCGATATTGATTATGGCACTTTTAAAGATGATAAAGACGAAAAATTCAATAATGCCACCAAATTCACAGGTTTTATTTTGAAATACAAAAAAGAAAAAACTATTTTTCAATTGCAATACCAACTAAGTGCACAGGACAGGCGATATAAAAATGATAGCCTTGATAAAACTTATACCATTTTCGAAGACAATCAATACGCTGGAAAATCTCATTTCGCAGATGCCTTTTTTTCAAAATCAATTTCAAAAAATATACAATGGATTACTGGCGTTGATTTTAGATACGGATCCTATCATCAAACTTATGTATCTATAAGTAAATGGGGCCCTTATAATGATAATTTTAAAGATACTTTTCAATACCAAACTGCCTTGTATACCTCTTTATTAATCAATGACGCCTCCAATAAGTGGCTACTAGAATTAGGTGGAAGAAGTAATAAACATAATCGTTACGGATCCAACCAAACTTTTACGATTAGTCCTTCTTATAAATTAAATGCAACTATACGTTTCATGGCAAGTGCTTCTACTGGATACAAAGCGCCATCGCTGTATCAATTAAGTTATAATGATGCATTAAAACCAGAGCAATCTTTCAATACAGAAATAGGCATGGAATACAAAACCAACCCATTATTTATTAGAGCCGTTTATTACAATAGAACCATTGACAATGGGATAGACTATAATTATATTGATTATAATTTTTTCAATTATATCCAACAAAAAGTAAATGGATTAGAACTAGAACTCAATTGGAAAGCCAATGAAAAAAATAATTTCTCATTGAACTACACTTTAATGAATGGACAAGAAACCAATCAAAACAGAGTGACCACTAAGGATACGATAACGTATAACTACTTATTAAAACGTCCAAAAAATACCGCAGGTATTCAATGGACCTATGAAGTATCCCCTAAATTAAATTTTAGCATGGCAGCCAGATATATAAGCAAACGATACGATGTGGGTGGCTATGCAGCCAAAGATGTTGCTTTAAATGATTATACCCTATTCAATGCACATATTCAATACAAGCTCAACAAGCATCTATTATTGTACGCCGACGCGCAAAATATAAGCAATGTGGCATTTCAAGAAATCAATGGATACAATGCAATGGGGCGCATGCTCATGCTTGGGCTGAGATTAAAATAATATATTCATAACTGTTCAGTTAAAAAAGCTTTGTATCTTCATACAAAGCTTTTTTTATGGACTTTCATTTTGACCAATTACTTACTGTCATATTCACCTTATTTGCAGTGATAGATATCGTAGGATCCATACCCTTGCTGATAGCCATGAAGGAAAAGTCGGGCGCCATTAAATCTCTTAGAGTGACGCTAATTTCAGGTGCATTAATGATTCTGTTTTTATTTTTAGGAAAACCCTTTTTGCAAATTTTAGGCCTCGATGTAAAATCATTTGCCGTGGGCGGATCCATCGTCATATTTTTACTAGGGCTTGAAATGGTATTGGGGCATGAAATTTTTAAAGGGGATAAAAATGCGCATTCAGGGGCAGTAGTGCCTATTGCTTTCCCTATAATTGCAGGAAGTGGTACACTTACAACTATCATGTCATTAAAAGCCAACTTCGAAGAATTCTATATCGCACTGGGTATATTAGTCAATTTAGTGATTGTGTTTGCAGTATTAAAATCACTGGACTTTATAGAGCGTTTATTAGGGCCTGGTGGGCTACTTGCTGTTCGTAAATTTTTTGGCGTAATACTACTTGCCATTGCCGTAAAGATATTCTCCAGCAATGTGGGCGCACTCAGAAAGTAAGTGCTTAATTACTATTCAAAATTTGCAAAGCTTCGGTGTCCTTGTATTCAACAATTAAAGATCGCAACTGCTTTTTTAAATCCAGGATTGTATTTGCTTGTTTTTGATCATGAATAATATTATGCATTTCAGTAGGATCCGTTTTTAAATCATACAATTCCCACTCATTCCTTGGTCCGTAAAATCGAATCAACTTATATCGCATGGTTCGAATACCAAAATGAGGAGGCACTTTATGCGGCTGTGGATACTCATAATAATGGTAAAACATAGCAGTCCGCCAATTTTCAACCTTCCCCGATTTTGTAACGAGTGGTAAAAAACTTTTTCCCTGCATTTCAACTGGCGCTTTAATTCCAGCGATATCCAAAAAGGTAGGTGCAAAATCAATATTCACTAGGATATCATTGACTACGGTTCCAGGCTTTATATGTTTGGGATATTTTAATACAAAAGGTGTTTTTAAACTTTCCTCATACATAAATCGTTTATCGAACCAGCCATGTTCTCCCATATAAAAACCCTGATCCGATGCATACATCACGACAGTATTTTCAGCCAAGCCTGATTTTTCTAAATAGGCTAATATGCGCCCAATATTACGATCCAAGGATCTGGCTGTGGCTAAATAATCTTTTAAATAGCGTTGGTATTTCCATTTGATTAATGCAATTGAATCCGATTTCACTTTTTCATACTCTAATGCAATTTTTCCATAATAATTTTTATAGGCTAATTTTTCAGCCGAGGTTAAACGCCCAAACATACCTGGTTTATCATAATTAATATTCATCTTTAAATCATCCCCAATAGTCATCGTTTTATTGACCGTCATATCTTGTTCAAGCGCTGCTGTTCGGCCTTCATAAGTATCGAAAAAGTTATCAGGCATAGGAAATTGTTGCGCATCATAAGCCCCTAAATCTTCTACTGCAGGCATCCAATTACGATGCGTAGCCTTTTCGCCAATCACCATAAAAAAAGGCTTGCTTGTATCGCGCTTATCCAACCAGCCCAATGAAAAATCACTGATCAAATTGGTAACATACCCATTGTACCTCACCGTATCCTTGGTCATTTCCACGAAATCGGGTTGAAAGTAATGTCCTTGATCAGGCAACACCTTCCAATAATCAAAACCTACAGGTAAGGATTGTAAATGCCATTTACCAATCCAAGCAGTTTGGTAATTGGCTTGGCCCAATAGTTTTTGAACCTGCACCTGACTACCATCAAAATTACGATTAGGTCGATTGTCAATTAAACCGTTTATATGATTGTATTTTCCTGTTAAAAGCACTGCCCTACTGGGTGCACATATAGAATTGGTTACAAAAGTATGTTTGAAAATAGCGCCTTGTTTTGCTATTTTATCTATGTTCGGTGTTTGCATCAACTTGCTCCCATAAGCACTAATAGATTGATTGGTATGGTCATCTGAAAAAATGACTAAGATGTTAGGACGCTTACTTGTTTGTGCAAAATTATGCCCAACATTAAGCAAGCCCATTAAAAACATTGTCAAAAAAATGCTTTGTTTCATAGAAATATTTTATTCGTGAATTGTTATTTAAAAAATTAATTACATCCAAATTTCCTTTTCATAATTAATGCAACTTGGTTTTCAATTATTTTTAAATTTAACTAAATAAATAGGAAAAACAATCAATTGGTATTACAAATACAAATGGAGGGCCGGAAACCGGCCCTCCATTTGTAAAATATTCAGCATCATTTTAAAATGATAATCTACAACTTAAGATAAAATTTCGGCCCACTGCCGAAATCCCACTCGCAAAATACCGGTAATTTTTATCAGCGATATTTTCAATCTGGAAGCCTAAACTTAATTTTTTGGATGGATGATAATAGCTTGATAAATTGACAGTCATCCAACTAGGCATCCCATCTGGCGTGGCATATAATTCATTGTCCTCCCCATTTAAATTATAATCTCGTATACGCTTCCAGCCATTAAATAATACAAACCCTTCTACATTAAATTGATCATTCCCTTTTTTCAAACCAACGCGTCCATACGCAGGCGGAATATGATCCAAGGGCATCGTCGTAGTTCCATTGTAATAGGTCCCCTTGGTATACGTATAAGTGCCTTGCAAAAAAGCGTTATAAAATAATTTTATTTTACCATTCAAGTTAAACCCATATAATTTAGCACTGGCTTGATTTTGTGGTGCGTATACCGCACTTAATACATTTTGGTACAAAATATTATCTTGGCCATTCCAATTATACTTACTTACAACACTGGCATTATTAAACCAAGTATAAAAAATACTTGCCCCCCAACTTGCTATATTTCCAGTATGCGATATATTAATTTCAGCGTTGTAGGTATACTCTGGTTTTAAGTCCTTATTAGGCACGACCACATAGCCTGTCCTCGTATCAAACACTTTGGTTAAATCATCAATATTGGGGGCTCTAAATCCGCTACTTAAGCCAGCGGTAGCACGATACCCATTTTCCCCATTATAAGCAATCCCCAAATTTCCAGTCACTGCGATATTGTTTTGTATTGCTTTAGTAAATGGAAAGTGCATTAAGCTGGTATCAGCAAAACTTGCATCTAATTGAACTAAGTTGAGTCGAATGCCATCATTCAATACCCAGTTTTTACCTAATGATTTAATTTGTTGTAAATACAATGCATTATAACTCATGGAGGTAGGGCCATCGCTATATCTTGTAGTTATTTTGCTCAAAGCATTTGTTTCAATATTAACACGCCGTGCTGTTGATTTTACAAAATTGGTATAGGATTCTACACCAAAATGAATTTCACCATTAGCTTGCCTGTGGAGCAAATCAGCATTCACCCCCAACACATTAACGCGTTCAAAACGGAAATCTTTTGAGGGAGTATTAAACTTACGTGTAATTCTACTTTCTTCAATATTCTGAAAACTACTCGTAATCATCAAGTCACTAAAATAACCGGGTAATTTAGTAGCAACATATTTATAAGAAATCAAATTTCTAATTTGCGGTCCATAGTACCATTCGCCATATACAGGAAGTCCTTTGCTGATTTCAGTGAGTCGGTCGTATCTATTAATATCAAATGAGTTTGAAATTTGAATATTTAATAAATGTTCAGCATTTTCATTGGGCTTAAAAAGTATTTTTTGCAATAAATCAGTTTGATCATACCCACTTAATTTTTGAACATTTACATCCTTATTCACTTTAACCACATCAACACCCCCTTCTCTGACCACATAAAAAGAGCGTTTTCCAAAATCAGGATACGCTGAAGATCTATTGGCGCCTTGACGCATATCTCCAAAACTTCCATAAGTAAAGGAAGTTAAGTATGCCCATTTGTTATTCGCAATATTGACATCCAGATGGGTTCTGTTTTCATTTTGTCCTGAAGCATAACGCTGAATCAAATTAGCACTCACTTTCCAATTGGCACTATCCGAAAATTTGGGTTTTTTTGTGAACATATTGACTACGCCGCCTAAAGCGTCACTACCATATAAGGTGGAGGAAGGACCATAAATCACTTCCACGCGTTCTAATATCATATTGTCAATAGTAATGATATTTTGCAAATGTCCCCCTCTGAAAATAGCATTATTTAATCGAACTCCATCTACCATTAATAATACACGACTCGCCTCAAAGCCCCGAATCACAGGGCTTCCCCCGCCCGACTGACTTTTTTGAACAAATACCTGACCTGATTGTGTTAAAATGTCGCCCGTATTCGCTTGTTGATTAATTGCATTTTTATCGGTGATAAAATCAACCTTTTGCACAATGTTTTTTGAGAGTGTAGGGAATTTATTGGCAAAAACAACGACATCGGGCAATGCCTTTTTGGTCGTATCTATCTGCGCATGTAAGTGAGAATTATTTATAATTAAAAATAAAACTAAAAAATTACGCATAAATAAATGCTTGATTAAAAATTGACACCTTGTTTAGCAACATATGCGGACTAACTATGAAATGATGATAAAATAATGATATAAACTCCCTTTTTTTTGGTGCTATTAAGAATAAGCACGTCATTATAGCTATTACTTTTTCAGTGCCCTAAGGTAGTAATTTTTACGATAAAGGAAATCAAATGACTTGCCTCATTTATGACTAAAAACAGCTTAATTATTTAAATAAATGAGGTAATTATCCATTATATTAAATAATTTTACAGCACATGTTACATTTTATATATAATCCCAAGGCAGGCTATGATAATGCAGCGCTTAAGGCAAATATTTTAAAAAAATTACAAACTATACCAAATAGTAAAGTATGGGTAACAACCAAAGTTTTGGAGGCAGGTTCTTTTACAAAAATAGCCATTGAAGATAAAGCAAGCAGGATTATAGCAGTAGGTGGTGATGGTACTGTGAATGAAGTGGCATCTGTTTTAACTGAAACAACGATCCCCTTAGGAATTATACCTATTGGCTCCGGTAATGGTTTAGCCAGACACTTAAATATTCCCCTACAATATGAAGCCGCACTTGACAAAGCCATGCATGGTCATGAAATAGCAATTGATGTTGGTTTAATAAATAATAAAATGTTTTTTTGCACAGCAGGAATTGGATTCGATGCAAAAGTGGCACAGCTTTTTGCAAAAAGTAAAAAAAGAGGATTTTTTAATTATATCAAAGCCACCTTATCCGCTTTAACAATTTACAAACCAATTGAAATTAGCATCAATCATGGCCCAATGCAGAAAGTGTATTCACTCACATTTGCAAATGCTAGCCAATTTGGAAACAATGCCTATATTTCACCCTTTTCAGATTTGCAAGATGCTTATATAGAGATGGTCAAAATCAAACCTATTCACTTTTTAAATGTCGCCCTATTGGTCATGCAGCTTTTTAGTAAAAAAATTCACCAGTCTAGCAAAGTGGATATACAATCTATAAAATCAATCACTATACAATGCAGCAGAAAGGAACCTTTACATATGGATGGAGAAGCACTGCTGACAGAAAATGCAACCCTTGAAATTAGTATTGATCCACTTGCCTTATTGGTGATTGTATAATACATTTTTAGCTATTTGAAGCTTCTTAAACAAAGCAATAAACTATAAATCTAAAAACACAATTAATTGACAAATGCGTCACAATATTTGTCATAACAAACTACCTTTACTCCCTAAATTCAATTTTCATGTTTGAAACAAAACGCCCCCAAGCGACATTCCACAAAATTTCATTTCTTACCTTATTATTTTCTTTTGCCTACTTTTTTGCAAATAGCCAAAGCAATTTTAAAGCCAAAATCACTTCGCTTTCCGGAAAACCAGTTATTGGCGCAACGGCTAGTTTACTCAACACCTCATTTAAAAATATAAGTGATAGCAATGGACATGTCACATTCAATAATATTCCGGAAGGAAAATATGAATTAGCCATTACTTCCTTAGGTTTTGCGACAAGTATAAAATCAATTACTATTTCGGCTAATACAAACCTAAGCGAAATACAAACAATTAAATTAGCCGACGCATTAGTGCAATTAGAAGATGTAATTATCACTGCACAAAAAAAAGAAGAACTATTACAAAAAGTACCCATCAGTATCACTGCATTTAATACTACGCAAATAGAAAAATTTAGATTTTGGAATAACAAAGACATCAGTGGTTTTGTACCCAATTTATATAGCGCAGACCCCGGCGATAATCGTGATGTAGTTTCTATTAGAGGTATTACCACTACGTCCTATGATCCAGCAGTGGCTACTTATATTGATGGGGTGAACCAATTTAATTTAGATACTTATATCCCTGTATTAAACGATATTGAACGTATTGAGGTTTTACGTGGCCCACAAGGAAGTTTGTATGGACGAAACGCAATGGGTGGCGTTATTAATATTATTACCAAACAACCCAGTAACAAAACCACTGGTAGTGGCGAAGTGAATATGGGTAATTATGGCATTCGCAGGTATAATGCAAATATTAAAACACCCATTATTAAAAATAAACTTTTTTTAGGTGCTTCTTTATTATACAATGAGCGAGATGGTTTTTACACGAATAAATTTAATAAAAGCAGCTATGATAAGCAATATGCTTTTGCAGGAAATTATTTTGTAAAATATATTGCTAGTCCAAATTGGCAGGTTACTTTAAATGTAAAACATTATAATAGCGAAAATAAAGGTGCATTTCCATTAGTTTTTGGAGCAATAAACGCTTTGAGCAATCCATATGTATTAAATCAAAATGGCATTACAACCATGTTGGATAATACCCTGAACACCTCTTTAGCGATACAACATACAGGTAGCAAAGTCAATTTTAGTAGTATCACTGCATACCAAAAAAATTACAGGTACTATGATTTACCTATTGATGGCGATTTTTCACCTATCGACGCTATTTCAGTGGTCAATAATTATGGAAAAAGCTGGAATAATATCAAAGCGTATACACAAGAATTCAAATGGAGTTCCGCTCCAACTGCCACCAATCGTTTGAATTGGACAGCAGGTGCCTATCTTTTTTATCAAGATGCCCCTGTAAAACAAGGAACCCGTTTTGGCAAAGACGCTAATTTAATGATGATCGGCGATTCTTTGTTTACCTTAATGAACAGTACAAGTACAACAAAAAAGGGAATTGCATTTTTTGGACAAGCAACCTATGCATTAACTAGTAAACTAAATATAACTTTTGGATTAAGAAATGATTACGAGCAACAAGATCAAACAGTCGCAGGCTTTTACCAGCATGACCCCTCCCCTAAATTTTACCAAATTGTAGCTGACACAAGTGCAAGTATAAATTTCAATGCATGGTCCCCTAAAATTTCATTGGATTATAATTTAAATTCTGCTTCATTAGTTTATGCTATGTATAGTAAAGGATACCGCACTGGTGGATTGAGTCCATTAGGATCCGACCCTTCGCAACCACCATTAATAGGATACCTTCCTGAGCACAGCAATAATTTTGAAGCGGGTATTAAAAATACATTTTTAAATAATACTTTAAAATTGAACGTCGCCCTATTTTATATTCATGTGAAAGATGCACAAGTACCTACTTTAGTGCTACCTGATGCAATTACTATTATAAAAAATACGGGTGTATTAAATAGCAAGGGTGTTGAAGCGGAAATTATGTATACACCAGCTAAAGGTGTCATCATT
>SHWT01000070.1 GCA_009693715.1 Chitinophagaceae bacterium | reverse complement strand
TTTGGATTGGGAAGAAATACCACAGAGGAACAAATTGATTTTACGATTAAAGCAGTAACAGATACTGTTTTAAAATTAAGAGAGATGAGTCCACTTTGGGAAATGTTTAAGGATGGGATTGACATTGATGCAATACAATGGGCACATCATTAACCATTACAAGCGGAGAAACGATAGTTTCGAAGCTTGAAATGTTAATGTGCAGATTGAAAAATGGGCACATCATTAAATAAATTAGTTAGCTTTTTTTCGCAAAATATATTTTAAAAAATTTAAAAATACAACCATGGCATATTCAGATAAAGTAATCGATCATTATTCTAATCCTAAAAATGTAGGAACATTAGATAAAGCTTCTAAAAGTGTAGGTACTGGACTAGTAGGTGCTCCAGAGTGTGGTGATGTAATGCGTTTGCAAATTGAGGTAGATCAAACAACAGGTCTTATCACGGATGCAAAATTCAAAACTTTTGGATGCGGTTCCGCTATTGCTTCTTCTTCATTAGCCACTGAGTGGTTAAAAGGAAAAACAATCGATGAGGCTGTTAAAATTGACAATATGGATTTAGTAGAGGAATTAAATTTACCTCCAGTTAAAATACATTGCTCCGTTTTAGCAGAGGATGCAATTAAAGCAGCCATCAATGATTTCCGTTCAAAAAATGGCATGGAAGAATTAGTGTTTGAACAAAGTCATGTTTAGTTTGATTTTGCAAAAGTTGAATAGCTAAAAATGAGTGAAGTAGCCCAAGAAAATTCCATTTATGTAAGTGCGAAAGCAAAGCAAAAAGTAATGCAATTAATGCAGGACGCTGGGGTCGTGGGCGATGCCAATTATTTTTTACGCGTTGGTGTGGTGGGTGGTGGTTGTTCCGGATTAAGCTACAAACTTGATTTTGATAATGAAATAAAGCCCATGGATCAGGTGTTTGAGGATAATGGCATCAAAATAGTCACTGATTTAAAAAGTTTCCTTTATTTAGTCAATACCGAGTTGGAGTTTTCGGATGGGCTGAATGGCAAGGGTTTTTATTTTAACAATCCGAATGCAAGTCGTAGTTGTGGCTGTGGTGAAAGTTTCGCTGTATAGCACTATTTAATTCAAAAAAAGAAATACAAAATAGTCCCACCTAATTCCGAGTATTCGGCAAGGGGTCGGGGCTATTTTTTTTGTAGCTTTGGCTTATGTGGTCAATATGTAAAAAGGAGTGGACACAATATTTTAGTAGCCTAACGGGGTATTTAATTATCAGCTTTTACTTGATAGTGAATGGGCTATTGTTATTTGTGATACCCAACTATAATTTACTTGATTTTGGTTATGCAAGTTTACAAGTGTACTTTGATTTTGCGCCATGGTTTCTATTATTGTTAGTGCCAGCCATAACCATGCGAAGTTTTTCTGACGAGTTTAAGCAGGGCACCTATGAAGTATTACATAGCTTGCCATTTTCTTCCTTACAATTAGTACTTGGAAAGTTATTGGGAAGTTTGCTCATTGTTATTGCCGCAATCGCACCCACTATTTTTTATGCAATTGTATTAAACGCTTTAAGTTCAACTGGGGGAATTGATTGGGGTGCAACAGTTGGAAGCTATATCGGATTAATTTTTTTAGGCGCCGTGTATACTGCAGTGGGTGTATTTTCCAGTAGCTTGACAAAAAACAGCGCCATCGCCTTACTGTTGTCAATCATCATTTCAATATTATTATTACAAAGTTTTGACTGGATAAGCACCGTCTCGTTTTTTTCGAATGGCTATGATTTTTATATTAAGCAATTGGGATTGTCATTGCATTATAAAAATATGAGCAAGGGTTTGATTAAGCTAACCGATATCATTTACTTTATTTCCATTTTGGTTTTATTTATTCTGGGCACCATCGAGAATTTAAAGGGAAAAATTAAATATATATTTTTATTAATTGCCATCATAGGTACTAACTATCTAAGTAATATATTTCCCTTCCAATTCGACCTAACTAAGGAAAAAAGATACACTTTAAGTACAAGTTCCACGGAAGTGATTAGTCAAATAAATACACCGGTGAAGGTTCATTTGTATTTAGGTGGCGACCTTCCATCCAATTATAAAACAATAGCGAATGCGTCCATTGCATTATTGGAACAGTTGCATCAAATTAACCCAGCATTGATCAAATGGAATTTAGAAATTCCTAATCAGTTAGTCAGTGATACCGCTTTATATATATTGTATGATAGTTTATCAAAATTGGGGTTACCTATTGAGCGGATCCAACAAGGAACTGGAGGTGGCGACAAAAGGGTGGATCAGCTAATTATTCCAGGGGCATTGGTGGAAGTGGATGGGCAAAAGCCTTATGCCATTGATTTGAGGAGTTCAAAAAAATATTTTAAGCCTTATAATATTATTAAGGATATACCCGAGGTAGATGAGCAAGCCAGTGCAAACGCAGCGGAAGCATTGTTGGAGTATAAATTTATACAAGCAATCTATTTATTAAATCGCAAGCTAGTTCCAACCATTGCCTACTTAATCGGAAATGGACAGCCAGTTAATTTAACCGTGAATGATATAGGAGAAACTTTAAAGGACCAATACGATTTATCCGTATTTGATTTAAGTAAAGGATTTCCTGACGCTACTAAAATAAAAACATTACTTATTGTTAAACCAACCACGCCATTTAGTGATTTAGATAAATTAAAAATTGACCAATATGTCATGGGAGGTGGAAATATTATTTGGGCAGTAGATAAATTATATGCGGAATATGATAGCTTACAAAAAACGGATGGGGCCTATGTTTCCTTTGATCGCGGACTGGCCTTGGACGATTTATTATTTAAGTATGGTATTCGTATCAACTCAAATTTGATTCAGGACTTAAATTGTGCCAAATTGCCATTGGTAGTGGGCACGCAAGGGGACGGGTCACCTTTAATTAAAAGAGTACCTTGGCCGTATTATCCTTTTTTAAATGGTAACGATAATCATCCTATTGCGCAAAATATGGATCGTGTATTATCCTTATTTCCTTCCAGTATTGATACGCTATCTTCTAATGGCATTAAGCATACCATTTTATTAACGACCGATACAAGCTCAAGAAGTTTGGCTTCGCCAGCCCAGGTTTCATTGAATTCAGTAAAAGGGGAGGAGGACATGGTACAATTTAAACAACATCATTTTCCAATAGCCGTATTATCGGAAGGAAATTTTAATTCATTTTTTGAAAACAGATTGTCTCAGGTGTTAAAAGACACTGTTCAGCAAAATTTAGGCGTCGCTTTTGTATCCAAGGGGAAGCCTTCGAAACAAATCTTTATTGCAGATGCTGATTTATTTACGAATAAGGTAGATAAGTCAAATGGCCCCTTGCCCATGGGTATGATACCTTTTGAATCCTACCAATTCGCTAATCGTGATTTTTTTGTTAATGCAATACAATACTTGAATGAGCCAGTGGGCTTACTTGAAAGTAGAAATAAGGGGATTGTATTAAGATTATTGGATAAGACCAAGGTGGCCGAGCATCGTCTTTTTTGGCAATGGATGCTTTTGTTAGGCCCCGTGGTTATTCTTTCCTTATTTTTTTATTTTTGGACCCAATATCGCCAACGTCGTTTTGGGGCTTAGTAAATCTAGTATTATCTTTACTTTATGACAACAGATCAAATTGTTTACACAGTATTCGGCGTAGTAATATTAGTTGCATTAACGCTTGACTTAGGATTTTTAAGTAAAAAAAATACAACCATTACAATTCGCCAAGCAATGCGTCAAACCTTTTTTTGGGTTTTATTAGCACTTGGTTTTTTTGTATTTATGTGGATAAAAGAAGGGCAAAAACTTGCTTTTGAATACCTAAGCGGTTATTTAATGGAGTGGAGTTTAAGTATTGACAATATTTTTGTTTTCATATTAATTTTTGATGCGTTTAAGGTGAAGGAAATGCATTTGTCAAGGGTGTTGTTGATTGGAATTTTAGCAGCAATTGTTTTTAGGGTTTTATTTATAACATTGGGTGTGGCACTTGTCGCACAATTTGCTTGGGTATTATATATTTTCGGGGTATTTTTATTGTATACAGGATATAAAATGTTTGTGGCTGATGAGGAAAGTGTATTTGATCCACATGAATCAAAAATTTATAAATTTTTGAAAAGCTTTTTACCGCTGACACCCTCTGATGGAGACGGTAGGTTTATGATTCGCCAAAATGGGAAACCAGTATATACCACTTTATTTGTGGTGGTAATTTTACTAGCGGCCATTGACATTGTATTTGCGCTGGATTCCATTCCGGCAGTCATGGGAATTTCAATGAATAGTTTAGTTATTTATACTTCCAATATTTTTGCCATTTTAGGATTGCGCTCCTTGTTCTTTTTGCTACGTGGCGCTGTTAATGAGTTTGAGCATTTACAAAAAGGGATTGCCCTTATTTTAATATTTATAGGCATTAAAATGTTAGGGGAACATTATATCAATATGGTCATGGATAAAAACACACAAGTTTTGTTGTCTTTATTAGTGATTTTATTTTCTATCACTGGCTCCATATTGTACTCTATCTTTTCAAATAAGCAAAAAAATCTGCCCAAGGATTTAAAGGATCATTCAATTTAATCATATCATTTAGTTGTCATATACTATTGAACATATTGCAAGCTGGTTAAATACAAATTCTGTTATTAAAAAACCAGCCCAAATTGCTCATTTACTTACAGACAGTCGACGATTAATATATCCGGATACAAGTTTATTTTTCGCCATTACTACGGGGCAAAATGATGGACACTTATATGTTGAAGAATTAATGCAACGTGGTGTATTTAATTTTGTCGTAAAAACGAATTTTGATACCAGCGCATTCCCCGACGTCAATTTTTTAAAAGTAAATGATGTGCTTGTGGCTTTACAAATGGTTGCTTCGCATCACCGTGCCCAATTTACTTATCCAGTGATTGGAATAACAGGGAGCAATGGAAAAACAATTGTCAAGGAATGGTTAAATCAATTACTCGCCAACCGATATCATATTATACGAAGCCCGCGAAGTTATAATTCACAAATTGGAGTGCCCTTAAGTGTTTGGGAAATGGAGGAGAAGCACCAATTAGCCATTTTTGAAGCAGGCATTTCCCAAAAAGGGGAGATGGATGTATTGGCAAATATCATACAGCCCACCATCGGGATTTTAACCAGTATCGGAACTGCGCACCAAGAAGGTTTTGAAACTGAATCGGAAAAAAGAAATGAAAAATGGAAATTATTTGAAAATGCACAAATAATCATAGCCCCATTATCGGCATTGCCCATAATCAAAATGGATGCTTCTCATAATTTAGGAGCGCCATCTGTCATTACTTGGTGTCGCTCTGGCACAGCCACCTTGAAAATACAAAGTGAAAAAATTATACAGGGGCAAACGCATTTGCAGGCAAATTACCTTGGAACGGATTTGCAATTAGTGGTTCCTTTTACGGATTTGATTTCCGTCAATAATACCATTACCTGCTTACTCACATTATTGCATTTACAAGTGCCCTTGTCTGAAATACAGGAAGGCATCAGTCAATTAAGGCATTTAGATATGCGTATGCAAATAAAAAAAGGCATTCAGCATTGTTATATTTTAAATGATAGCTACAGTAATGATGTACATTCATTGCAATTGGCTTTAACCTATGCAACACAACAAGCGGGGGCATTACCTATCACATTAATACTATCTGATGTGGCGCAGTTTAATCAGGATGTAGTGCAATATGAGGAGTTGTTGCAACAGTTAGCTATTTTCCCAATAAAAAAACTCATTACCATTGGCCCGCAATTAGCAAAGGCTTTGCAACAGCATAAAGATTTGCAAAATAAGGGGATCCATGTGATTAGTTTTGATGCTACGCAGCAATTCATTCATCAGCTAGATATATATTCCTTTAAGGAGGAATTTATTTTGATCAAAGGCGCGCGCGTTTTTGAACTAGAAAAAATAAATGAACTATTACAGCTACAGGTACATAAAACCATGGCGGAAATTAATTTAACCACATTAGTGAGTAATTATAAAAAAATTAAAGCAGTCGTTGGATCCAAAGTTAAGATGATGGCCATGGTGAAGGCCTTTGGCTATGGGTCGGGCAGTGTTGAAGTAGCGCGCATTTTGCAATTTCACCATGTTGATTATTTATCAGTAGCCTATGCAGATGAAGGTGTCGCATTAAGACAAGCGGGCATTCATGTGCCCATTATGGTCATGAATGTGGATGAAACCACTTTTGATACTTTGGTGAAGTATCACATGGAACCTGAGCTATTTTCATTACAACAATACCAACAATTTGATCAGTATATAAAAAATCAAGCGATTTCGAATTTCCCTATCCATATAAAATTAAATACGGGAATGAATCGGTTGGGTTTTGATATGGATACTATTGAACAGTTATGTGATTTATTAAAATCAAATTCACAACTAAAAGTACAAACCATTTTTAGCCATTTAAGTGCAAGCGGAAATAAATCATTTGAAAATTTCACGCGCACGCAACTTGATTTATTTAATAGAGCTGCTGAAAAAATTGAAACAGCCTTGGGTTATACTACCCTAAAACATATTGCCAATTCGGATGCGATTTTATTAGATCCTATCTTTCATTTAGATATGGTTCGATTAGGTATTGGATTGTATGGCACTAGCCAAGGACCTCTTGCTTTAGAACCTGTTATCCAGTTAACTACGACCATTTCGCAAATACGGCATTTGAAAAAGGGAGATACCGTTGGTTACAATCGCGCAGGGGTGTTATTGCGCGATAGTACAATTGCTACCGTACGACTAGGCTATGCCGATGGCTATAGCAGGCAATTTGGTTTAGGGAAGGGGGCAATGTGGGTGAATGGCTTATTGGCACCCATTGTAGGAGATATTTGTATGGATATGACCATGATTGATATCACTGATATTTCATCCGTTAATGAAGGAGATTCGGTGCAGGTATTTGGTAAAAATTTAGACATAACGCAAGTCGCAAAATGGGCGGGAACTATTCCATATGAAATATTAACATCCATTGGGCAAAGAGTAAAAAGAATCTATATAGCCGACTAACTTATCAAAGTATTATCTTTGCACATCATTATAATTTTAAATTGATATGAACGGGAAAAAAATAGTTGCATTAGTTGCTTTGATTATTTTTATTGATCAAGCTTTAAAATTTTATATTAAATTAAATTATTTTATTGGCGAAGAGCATGCCATTATTGGAACATGGGCTAGGCTTCACTTTGTGGAAAATGAAGGAATGGCATGGGGGTTGAAGTGGGGAGGCAATATTGGAAAAATAGCATTAACCCTGTTTAGATTAGTGGCTGTTATTTGGGGTGTATTTTTAATAAAAGGTTTTGTTGAAAAAAAATACCACAACGGATTTTTATTATGTGCAACGCTCATTTTTGCAGGCGCCTTAGGAAATTTAATTGACAGCATTTTTTATGGTGTTTTATTTGAAGCGAGTGTTCCTTATACCACCATAGTCGCACAACTGTTTCCATTGGGTGGGGGATATGCACCTCTATTACAAGGGAAAGTAGTGGACATGTTTTATTTCCCAATCATACAAAATGCACATTTCCCCTCCTGGTTCCCAATTTGGGGCGGGGAGGAGTTTGAGTTTTTTAGACCTGTTTTTAATGTGGCAGATGCGGCAATCAGCACTGGCGTTATTTCCTTATTTATTTTTCAGGGGAAATTTTTTAAGGAGCCTTTAGCTACTCCACCTGAAACCCCCTCCAACACTATTTCATAGGGTATTTACCTCATTTTGACCAAAAAATGGCCTGGCCTTTTTTACAAGCTTATTCGTACCTTCGTGCCCTAAAAATGAGCTAGGATAAGCGTTTTATGAATAAAAAGTACACTGAATTTAATGGACTGCATCTGCCTACAATTGAGGCAGAAATTTTGGCTGCTTGGAAGACAGAACAAGCTTTTGAGCAATCGGTCACCTTAAGAGAAGGCAAAACGCCTTTTGTTTTTTACGAGGGACCGCCGAGTGCCAATGGAATGCCAGGTATACATCATGTTATTTCAAGGACATTAAAAGATATGGTTTGTCGATATAAAACCATGCAAGGATTTCAAGTGAAGCGAAAAGGTGGATGGGATACCCACGGGTTACCTGTGGAATTAGGCGTCGAAAAAGAATTGGGAATTACCAAAGAGGATATTGGAAAAACAATCACAGTAGAAGCGTACAATAAAAAATGTCGTGAAGCAGTATTGCGTTATAAAAAAGAATGGGATGATATCACTAACAAAATGGGTTATTGGGTTGACTTGAATAATCCATATATCACATTTGAAAATGATTATATTGAAACTCTTTGGTGGATATTAAGTACCCTATATAAAAAAGGATACTTGTACCAAAGTGTAAGTATACAACCCTATTCACCTGCAGCAGGTACCGGATTAAGTTCACATGAATTAAATCAACCAGGTACCTATAAGGATGTAAAAGATACTTCGGTGGTTGCTATGTTTAAAGCGGTACAATCGGCCGAAAGCCAATTTTTGTTTGATGCTGCTGCTACCAACAATAAAAATCAAGAAGTGTATTATATGGCATGGACTACAACCCCATGGACATTGCCTTCTAATTTAGGTTTAACCGTTGGCCCCAATATTGATTATGTTTTGGTGGCAACTTATAATCCTTATACTGCACTACCAGTGAACGTGATTTTAGCAAAAGCATTGATTTCAAAATATTTTAAGGAGGAAGGATTAACCATTGAAACTTTTTCCGAAGGCGATAAGATAGTTCCTTGGAAGGTGATCACTGAATTTAAAGGGGCCAACTTAAATGGGTTACGTTATGAGCAACTAATGCCTTTTGAAGCCAATGATCCTGCAACATTTGAAGGTGATCCATTTAAAATAGTGGTAGGTGATTTTGTAACGACCGAAGACGGAACGGGTATAGTGCATACGTCCCCTGCATTTGGAGCGGATGATTATAAAGTGGGTCAAAAAAATAACTTAGGCATTATTACATTGGTAGATAGACAAGGAAAATTTGTTGAAGGGGTAGGTGAATTTAGTGGTAGGTATGTAAAAAACTATAAGGATGAAAAAGATTTTCAAGATGTGAATGTAGACATCTCTGTTAAGTTGAAAAAAGAAAACAGGGCATTCAAAGTGGAAAAATATGAACACAATTATCCGCATTGTTGGAGAACAGATAAGCCGATATTGTATTATCCATTAGATGCATGGTTTATTAAAACTACTGCAGTAAAGGATCGTATGGTTGAATTGAATAAAACAATTAATTGGAAACCAAAGAGCACAGGGGAAGGACGTTTTGGTAATTGGTTAGAGAACATGGTAGACTGGAATCTTTCTCGCAGTAGATATTGGGGAACGCCATTACCAATATGGAGAACAGAAGATGGCACCGAAGAAATTTGTGTTGGATCGATACAAGAATTAACGACGCTTTTTATTGCAGCAAAAGAAAAAGGCTATAACAAGGAGGTGAAATTGCAAATAGTGGATGGCAAATTGGAGGTGGATTTACACAAACCATTTGTTGATCAAATTGAATTACTAAGTACAACGGGTCAACCCATGAAAAGGGTGTCTGATTTAGTGGATGTGTGGTTTGATTCAGGTGCGATGCCTTATGCGCAATGGCATTATCCATTTGAGAACAAGGATTTAATTGATAAAGGACAAGCATTCCCTGCTGATTTTATTTGTGAAGGTGTGGATCAAACCCGCGGTTGGTTTTATACATTGCATACACTAGGTGTTTTGTTATTTGATAGCGTCGCTTACAAAGCCGTAATGAGTAATGGTTTGGTGCTAGATAAGAATGGCAACAAGATGAGTAAGCGTTTGGGTAATGTGGTGAATCCATTTGAAACCTTACAAACCTATGGTGCTGATGCAACCAGATGGTATTTGGTGACCAATGCGTCGCCATGGGATAATTTAAAATTTGATTTATCAGGTATACAGGAAGTACAAAGAAAATTCTTTGGCACCTTATACAATACCTATCAATTTTTTGTGTTGTATGCAAATGTGGATGGATTTCGTTTTGAACAAGAATACATAACAGTAAACAAAAGACCAGAAATTGATCGTTGGATTATTTCTTCCTTAAATAGTTTGGTGCAAACGGTCACCATTGCCATGGACGATTTTGAACCCACTATTGCGGGTCGTGCCATAGAAACATTTGTAGATGAGCATTTGAGTAACTGGTATGTGCGTTTGTGTCGTCGTCGTTTTTGGAAAGGCACTTATACGGCCGATAAAATTTCAGCCTACCAAACATTGCATGAGTGTATTGAAACAATTATTCGTTTAATGGCACCAATTGCCCCTTTCTTTTGTGATCAAATATTTAGAAATTTAAATAGTGTTACCGCGCGACACCCACAAACATCTATTCATCATGTAGATTTCCCTTTAGCGGATACCAAAAAAATTGATACCGATTTAGAGGAGCGTATGCAAATGGCGCAAGATATTTGTTCCTTGGTATTGTCTATTCGCAAAAAGGTAAACATCAAAGTACGCCAGCCCTTACAAAAAATATTAATTCCAGTTTTAGATCCAAAAACGAAGGAGGCAATTAGCCTAATGGAAGAACTTATTTTGGCAGAGGTAAACGTTAAAGAAATTAATTATATAACTGAAACGGAGGGGGTCATTAGCAAAAAGCTAAAACCCAACTTTAAATTATTGGGTGCCAAATTGGGCACTAAAATGAAACAAGCGTCTGCGGTAATATCGGCATTAAGTCAGACACAAATCAGCCAGCTTGAAAAGGCCGGTTCGCTTAATTTGGACGTGGAGGGAACCCTTATCCCCTTGTTATTGAGTGAAGTAGAAATTATTGCGGAAGATATACCCGGTTGGAGTGTCGCGGTTAAAAATGCCCTCACGGTGGCCCTTGATATTACTTTAAGCCCCGCTTTATTGAAGGAAGGTAATGCAAGAGAGTTGGTTAATAGGGTTCAAAACATCCGAAAAGAGGCCAATTTTGAGCTAACTGACAAAATTTTACTCCGAATTGTGGATAATACAAATTTGAAGGAGGCTATTAATGAATTTTCCGATTATATTTGCCGCGAAGTTCTGGCATTGGAAATAGACTGGGTCTCGGCTTTAGAAGACGGGGTGGATGTCGAAATAAATGACCAAAAATTAAGGATTTCAGTATTACAAAAAGGATAATTATGGCTACAAAAAAACCAGCTCCTAAAAAAGCAGCACCTGCAAAAAAAGCAGTACCTGCAAAAAAAG
>SHWT01000069.1 GCA_009693715.1 Chitinophagaceae bacterium | reverse complement strand
ATCACTGCGGCTAAAACAATATGTGTTGTTAAAAGTATTAAATAAAAAGGGCGCACATTGCCTACTATCGCTTTTTCAGCATCAGAAACAATACCATCAAGATTAGTATCGCCATATTTAGCCTCGCCTGCTAATAAGTGATGTGCAATGTAGGTAACCAAAAATAAAGCAGAAAGTACTAACGCGGTAAGCATTAAGTTTTTATGCAGTTGGTACTTCTTCTGTTTAACTGCAACTAAAGCATATACAAGCACAATAGCCACTATACTATTAATAACCGCATTCATGGTAGCAAAAATATGTTTATCAAATGGCAATTCAACTTGTAAGCTAAACTTGCTTAAAAAAGTAACTGCAATAAAAACTACTAAAGACAATACAATGATAACCGTGTTTGCTTGTTTGTCATTTTTTTTAATAACAGGTGCTAACATATTTTAAATTTGATTTTAATTAATTAAGTAGTTGTTTAAATTACACTACTAGTTTTTTGTTTGTTTGTTAAATTTAGAATTAAAATAGTAAACAAAGCCAGTCACCATCACAGCAATGACTAACCATAGCCAGCTTAGGTCAATAATGTCCTGGAATACTTTATTTTTTTTCTTTTTATCTTTTTCCAACATCAAGTACCCTACATCCTTTGCCATTTTTAAAATGGAAGTGGAATCTAAACCATAATAGTACCCACGAATTTGCATTTTTTTATCAATCATTATAAAACGGCTGGTATGTACAAAGTCGGGGCTAATAGGTTCGTTGCTAAACTTATCTATTTTTAATTCCTCAAATGCAAATTTGTAAATGGAATCGCGATTACCTGTAAGCAACCACCAATTATCTGAAATCACCCCCATTTTGTTAGCGTAATCGCGCAATACTGAAACACTATCTCTCAATGGATCTACCGTAATCGACATAAAGTGAACAATGGAAGTGTCTAATTTTTTTCGAACATCCCCACCCCTTGAAAAAGACTGCTGCAGTTTACTCATATTATTCGTGAGCTTTGGACAGATGCTACCACAGCTGGTAAAAAATAAATCTAAAATGATAATTTTCCCTTGTTGGTCATATAAGTTCACCGAATCGCCTAATTGATTCACCAAACGAATATTTTTAGTGGTATGCCAAACAGAATCTGATATTTGTTTGCCATCCACCACCGACTCCATCACCGTGTCCAATAAATAATGCCTGGGCATGGTCACTGCTGTTTTACTTGCGGACTTTAACCACAAATAACAGAAAATAGGAATCGCTAATGCGATAAGTAAACTATAGATTGATTTTTTAGACATTGTATTTTATTAATGCAAAGTTATGAATTAGACTTCAAAGAAAAACCATCCTTGAAGGAGGATGGTTTGGTATTTTTTGAGAAGGGCCCTCGAGCACCTTCTTTGGATAGTTTCTTTTTTTTATTGGGGACGACCTTTACTTTGTATCTACCATCGTATGCCCCTGCCTTAATCTGCTCCTCTCTTTTTAGTTGATGTTCATGTCTTTTTTTCATAAAAAATTATTCAAGCCAATTCCCAATTGCGAACAACACTTTATTAGCCCAGTATCCCACTATTTCCATAGGATTAATAGTACTTTTCATCAGCAGGTTTTTGCTTTGCTTCCCCCGCACCAGCCTCATGTTTTACCGCCTCATGCTTTTCGGCACCATGGGTTGCAGCGCCATGTTCGGATTCTTTTTTCTCCACCTTAATGGTTGACTGTTCTTTAAAATAAGGATTATACGTATTGCGTAAGTTTTTGAAAGAGCTGCCATCCCATAAAAATGCACCAATAAACCAAACAAACAATGATAAAGGCACTATAATGGTCATGATTAAGTTTTTTACTTCATGCTTTAAGTGCATAAAGTAAGCAACAATGTAAAATGCTTTTGACATCATTAAAATAATAATCACCCCCTTGATAGCCAAGCGGAGTGCGGCGCTACTAATACCTATCATCCAAAATCCTAGTATTAATTCAACGATGGTTAATACCGACAATAGGATGGTTACTTTTTTAATTTCAGCCATTACAGCAGCATTATTTGCTTCATGATTAGCGTCTGCGTTGTGTGGATGTGACATATAAAAATCTTAATTTATAATTATGTTTATTTTTAAACCCATGTAAGCTAAGCCGATACCGATCACTTACTAGTAATTGTTTTACAATAAATAAAATATGGTAAATACAAATACCCAAACTAAATCTACAAAGTGCCAATACAATCCTGCTTTTTCAATCATTAAGTAATGGCCTCTTTGTTCAAACTTATCTAACAAAGTCATGATCAACATAATAATATTAATCAGCACCCCACTAAATACGTGGAAGCCATGGAATCCTGTAATCGTAAAAAAGAAATTAGTGAAGTTGGTTGAACTTGCGGTACCATCTGCATTTAAGAATGGATTAGCACCCCACCAAGCACCTTCATGAAATAAATGGTTCCACTCCCAAGCTTGACAACTTAAAAATGCAATACCCCCAATGATGGTTAAAATCATATTGCGAACCACCCCTTTTTTATCCATATTATGTCCAGCATGCACCGCTAACACCATGGTGACCGAACTCACAATTAATATAAAAGTCATGATACTTACAAATACCAATGGTGCATGTACTCCTTCTGGCGCAAATGGAAAACTACGGAACACTTGATTTGAATCAGGCCATCCGTTCGTTGAAAAACGCACTGTGCCATAAGAAATCAAAAAGGCGCCAAAAGTAAATGCGTCACTCATTAAAAAGTACCACATCATTACTTTTCCGTACTCAAGGTTAAAAGGACTCTTTCCTCCTCCCCACAATTTTGCTTCATTTGGCGAAGCGGTTGTTGATGTTGACATGTTCAATTTCTATTTCAGTGCAAAAATATTGGCTATCAAGGATATTCGTATCAAAAATGCCGTTTTTTTTATAATTCAGTTCCACAAAACCAAGGGTTATCCCACCCAATTCAGGAACACAAAAAGGTAAATCCAAAGGATGTCAACAAAATGCCAATAATTCGCTACCAATTCTACTGACAATACCTGATTTGTGCTTGATTTTGCAGCCCTCGCTTTTAATGAGATCACGGCTATGGCAATCACACCACCCACTAAGTGCAACAGGTGTAATCCAGCAATCACTAACAAAAAGGACCCTGCTGAGTTACTACGCACGCCCGTTAAAGCCACATTTTGTAATTCCAAGGCTTGAAAGCCGCGTAATTGTAAAATGATGAAGGTGACGCCTAATATAGCCGTTACCGATAAAAAGCCACGATATTGGTCCATTTCTCCTTCCTTCGCCTTTTTTACTGCCATTTGAATGGTAAAGCTACTTACTAATATCACCAAGGTTGAAAACCAGAATAAATTAGGAAGATCAAACTCCAACCAATTCGCTTGGCTTTTTTTTACGATATACGCACTGGTTAAACCAGCGAACATCATAACAATACTTCCAAATCCAACCCATAACAACATTTTGTAGGGATGTATTTTAGTATTCGCTTCAATTTTTGTTGTTGCCATAGTTGTAAGTTTTATAATTTATCTGCTAATAATGCAAGGTATACAATGGGTAAATAAATATAGCTGCTAAACATTACGCGTCTTGCTGCAGGTACACCCATGTTTTGGTATAATCTTACACACTGCACCACCATGAAAATATTAGCCACTAATAAAATTAACATACTTATCTGTCCAGTCAAACCTAAATAATAAGGTAAAAATCCAAAAGGGATCATCAGTACTGCATACATGATCGATTGTAAAGCAGTAAATTTTGTAGGGCCTTTATCTGCAGGTAATAATTTAAAACCCACGCTGGAATAATCTGCATGAGACACCCAAGCTATTGCCCAAAAATGAGGGAACTGCCATAAAAATTGAATTAAAAATAAAGCCCAGCCGGCATACGCAAAATCATCATTGCCTGCTACCCATCCAATCAAACATGGAAGTGCACCAGGAAACGCGCCCACTAAAACTGCGATCGAATTTATTTTTTTCAAGGGCGTATAAATAAACGCATACAAAAACAAACTAAAGGCAGATAATAAAGCGGATGAAATATTAAAGCATTGCCACATAATCGCC
The DNA here is from genome assembly GCA_009693715.1 of Chitinophagaceae bacterium. GTDB lineage: Bacteria > Bacteroidota > Bacteroidia > Chitinophagales > Chitinophagaceae > Sediminibacterium. Next base: position 7,313 of record SHWT01000069.1, on the reverse strand, counting down.
ACCCCAAGTATGCCCGTAATGATTGCAAAAGTATACGCTGTTGTTTGTGACATGCGGCCCGATGCCACAGGGCGTGATGCGGTACGTTTCATTTTTGCATCCGTATCTTTCTCTACTGCTTGATTGATGGCATTGGCACTCCCTGTAATACATAAACCCGCAAAGGTTAATAGTAAAATCATGGACCAATCATACGCTTTCACCGTTGGCGCCAACATGTAACAAATAACGCAAGTGAACACCACCGTAAAACTTAAGGTGAACTTCATCAACTGTGCGTAATCTTTAAGCGTTTGTTTCAATTAGAAATGTTTTTCAAAACCATGATGCAACAAAATATAATCCCAAATACAAGTAACTCAAATTACAATGCCCTGATTTCAGGGCATTGTAATAACTGAATATTTTAATTAGTGTGTGCCAGATTCATCTTCACCCACCGGTGTTGTTTGAGGAATAAACTCATGTCCATCCTTACCATAATCATAAGGCCAGCGGTGCACTTCAGGAATTTCACCAGGCCAGTTACCATGACCAGGATTAATGGGCGTAGTCCACTCTAATGTATTTGACTCCCAAGGATTTAAAACAGTCACTTTGCGGCCTTTGAATATAGAGTAGAAGAAATTAATCAAAAATAAAATTTGCGTTGCAAAAACAATCATCGCTACCGTACTAATGAAGCGGTTTAATTCAGCAAATTGTTTAAAGCTTTCCCAAATGCTAAAATCAAAATAACGACGTGGCATACCTGCTAAACCTTGGTAATGCATTGGCCAGAAAATCATATATGCCCCAGCGATGGTGATCCAAAAGTGAATGTATCCTAATGAATTATTTAAATAGCGGCCATACATTTTAGGGAACCAGTGGTATACACCAGCAAACATACCAAACATACTTGCCACACCCATTACAATATGGAAATGCGCCACTACAAAATAACTATCGTGTAAATAAATATCTAAAGCCGCGTTACCCAACCAAATACCAGTTAAACCTCCAGATATAAATAAACTCACAAAACCAATGGCAAATAACATGCCAGGCGTGAAACGAATATTACCTCTCCATAATGTTGTTAGCCAATTAAATACTTTAATACCAGAAGGTATGGCGATTAATAAAGTTAATAATACAAACACCGAACCTAGAAAAGGATTTAATCCTGTTACAAACATATGGTGTGCCCAAACCAAGAATGCCAATATTGCAATTGCAAATAAGGAACCTAACATGGCCATGTATCCGAAAATAGGTTTACGCGAATTAACGGATATAATTTCAGATACCATACCCATGGCAGGTAATAAAATAATATATACTTCGGGGTGACCCAAGAACCAAAATAAATGTTGGTATAAAATAGCAGATCCCCCTTCGTTAGATAATGCACCTACCCCATTGACATAAATATCAGAAAGATAAAAACTAGTACCAAAGTTTCTATCAAAAATTAATAAAATCAAACCAGACAATAATACAGGGAATGATAATACCCCTAATACTGCAGTGAAAAATAGTGCCCAGATAGTTAAAGGCAAACGTGTCATGCTCATCCCCTTGGTACGCATGTTTAAAATAGTAGTGATATAATTTAAACCGCCTAGTAAAGAAGAAACAACGAATAAAGCCATCGAGATAATCCATAAGTCCATACCTGTTTTAGAACCAGGTGAAGCGTCGTGTAAAGCAGATAATGGAGGATACGCTGTCCAACCACCGCTAAATGGTCCTGTTTCAACAAACATAGATGACAACATTATAATACTCGCTATAAAAAAGAACCAATACGATAACATGTTCATGAATGGCGATGCCATATCACGCGCACCTACTTGTAATGGAATTAAGAAGTTAGCAAAAGTACCGCTCAAGCCTGCAGTTAATACAAAGAATACGAGTACAGTACCATGTGTAGTTACTAAAGCGTAATAAGCTTCCGGTGTAATTTGACCGCCTTTTGCCCATTTACCTAAGATAGATTCTAACCAAGGAAAACTAGCATCAGGGTAACCTAATTGCAAACGGAAAAGTACACTCATCAAACCACCTAGTACCGCCCAAACCATACCCGTGATCAAGAATTGCTTCGCGATCATTTTATGGTCTTGACTAAATACATATTTAGTTAAGAATGTATCATGGTGTTCGTGATGACCGTGATCATCATGTCCGTGACCCTCATGATTATGTAATGCTGCTTCGTGACTCATACCTTTTATTTTAATAATTTTAATCTTTATATTTTTAATCCGAAAGTGGTTATTGCTAATATTAATTAAAGCAACGACTACTTTATTTTATTACATTTTCACCACTGCTGTTTTTGCTGTAGTATCGGCTACTACTGGAACGGCAGTGGGGTCTTTCTCAGGAAATGCAGTATAGTATTGTGGCTTTTGTTTCGCCATCCACATATCATATTCCTCCTGATCCACTACTTGAATAATTCCTTTCATAGAGTAGTGACCGTTTCCGCAAATTTGATCACAACTAATTTCATATTGAAAATTAGGATTGTCTGTTTTTTCCTGCATTTCCTTAGTTGTATATATGGGTGTAAACCACATGGTTGTAGGAATACCAGGAACGGCGTCCATCTTTAAACGAAAATGACTTAACCCAACATCATGAATAACATCTCTTGATCCTAGGATTAATTTAACAGGGGTTCCTTTAACTATATACATGGTTTGCTCTGTTAAAATATCGTCTTGTGCATATTTGTCATCCCAAACAATACCTACAGAGTTGGTCGCAGGGTCAACATTTTTGTAATATTTTTTCCCAAAGATGGCATCCTTACCTGAGTAGCGGAAAATCCAACCAAATTGTTTTCCAGTTACTTCAACCACCATTGCATTTTTAGGAGGTTCGCCAGTGAAGAAGAACCAGTTACGCAAACCAAACACTACTAATACAGTCAATGCAATCGCAGGTATCGCAGTCCAGATTAATTCTAATTTAGTACTGTGCGCGAAAAAGAAAGATTTGCGGTTGGTATCTTCTTGGTATTTATATGCAAACCAAAATAATAAAAATTGCGTGATCACAAAAACAATGCCAGTGACAATTAAGGTGACAAAAAGCATTTCATCTACTTTTTCACCTTGAATACTAGCAGCACCTTGTGCTATCTGGGTTTTACCATAATAAAGTTCATTACAAACATATATACCTACAAAGCCAAATACCAAAAAAGCAACCATCAAGAATCCATTGATTTTGTTATTTTGTTTACGGCTCGCTTCCTCCCCTTTTAAGATGGATACATACTCACTCGCTTTGGCAATTTGAAAAATTACCACATAGATGAAAACGATAATTGCGATAGATAAATATAAAGTCATAGTTGTATTAATATTTTCTTAATAGATAATTTGTTAAACTTGGTGAAGAATACTTTCCTTTAAAAATGGATGGTACTTTGCAATCAACGGCTTGCTGGCCAATGAACGCGCTACCATCAAAATCATCACGCCTACAAAAAAAGTGAGTATACCAAAATCCAACCAACCTAAACTCACATGCTCCTTCATTAAGCTGCCCATCACCATTTGGTAAAAATCAATCCAGTGACCAAATAATATAAGCACTGCCATGAAAGCCATTAAAGTAAAATTACGTTTCGCAGAGCGCTTCATTAATATTATTAAAGGACAAAGGAAATTGATAAATAGGTTTAAGAAAAAGATAGGCTTGTAAGATCCTTGCACTCTATTTTTAAAATAGATCGTTTCCTCTGGGATATTCGCATACCAAATAAGCATGTATTGTGAAAACCACAAATAAGTCCAGAAGATAGAAAATGCAAACATGAATTTACCTACGTCATGCAAATGCTCGCTGGTAGATAATTCCATGTACCCTTTATTTTTCATGTAGATTAACCAAAGTGCAATCAAGGCCATACCTGCCACAAATGAACTTGCAAAAGTATACCAGCTATACATGGTTGAATACCAATGTGCGTCAATACTCATTAACCATAACCAAGGAACAGTACTTGCTACTGTTAATCCAAACCACACTAAAAAGAAACCTGAACGCACCATGCTACGCACATTATATTTATGTGCAGTTGCTGCATCCATTGGAGCCACATCTGCTTCCAAACTAATTTGACGCATTCTGTATCCAAAATAACTCCAAAGCGCAATGGTTAATGTAGTCCAAATCACAAAGAAAGTTGGATTCAAGAAACCTACTTTACCTTTCAAGATAGGATCCTTCGCTACTGCTTCAGCATCCAACCAATGGTAAATATGATGGTTATGAGAAAGCACTACATATAATAATACCATTAAAGTGATACCCCCAAAGATAGGCACTAAAGTAGAAATTGCTTCTGCAATTCTGCGAAATGATTGCATCCAAGCAGCCATCGCCATGGTGCTGAAACACAAAAAGAACATAGCAGCATTGGTTACTAAAGTCCAAAAAATAGTATTGTACATTAAGGTTCCCCAAAAATGCACTTGCTCATGTTCGTCTGAACTAAATCCTTTGGTAAACATGCCATATAATAATGCAGCACCACCTATGCCTATTAAAGCATAAGACCATGTTTTAAGTGTACCAGGAATTTCAAATTGCTCTTTAATAGATGCCATCTTACTTCGTTTGTTTATTCTTAATATATTTAATGATCATCCAGCGTTGATGTCTGCTTAATTGTGATGCGTAGGAGCCCATCAAGTTTTTTCCGTACGCAACAGAATAAAACATTTGACCAGCGGGCATGTTTTCATATTTTGCATCCCCTACTAGCGTAGCTGGCTTTGCAGCATATGGACCATTACCGTCTTTGTACAAAGGACCATTACCGTCTAATTTTGTTCCATGACAAATACCACAATTAATTAAATACAAACGCTCCGCTTCAGCAGCATCTTTCACACTTAATGAATCAATTGGATTGGGTACCATTTTAGAGGCAACATAGTTTGTTGAATCACCTACCATATCCTTCGCATACGGGAAAGGCATTTCCTTACCACGTGCAATAGTACCTGCAACAGGACGGTTGTCATAATTAATTCCTTTGCTAGCCAAGTTGCTATGATCTGCGTAGGTTTCATAGGCGCGGCTATAGGCCATATCTGGCATATAAACTTTACCTGGTGTACGCTTAATATCGTTACAGCTAGTTAAAACAACTACTGTAGCTAAAGATAATATTGTAAAAAATTTATTCATTCGAGTTCTTTTAAAATGTGCTATTTTTTTGGCGCTTGTTTCAAGAGCAATGTTTATGCAATTTGTTTTTCGTTGTATAAATTATCCTCTTTATCATAAGTACCAAACCACCATCCTTCCTCGGCAACTTGTACATCGGTTTCAACAGCACCATTGGAAACTAATAAAGCTTTTAAGTCATCGGTATTTGTTTTATCGGTACACTCAATCACCATTACAAATAAATCATCCGTAGCACGTTTATGAAAATGATGTTTTTTAACCCCCGGTGCTAATTGACATAAATAACAAAAGGTCATCACCATACCCACCGCTGCAAATAATACCGTTAACTCAAATATGATCGGCACCCAAGCTGGTAAAGCAAAATGTGGTTTACCGCCAATATTCAAAGGCCAATCTTTCGTAAAAATCCAACTGATTGCGCTAATGGCAGTAGTGGTACCTGTAATACCATAAATAAAACCTGCGGTGTGTAAGCTGGTTTCGCGCAAACCTAAGGCGTGGTCTAAACCATGCACAGCAAAGGGCGTATACACATCTTTAATTTTATAGCCAGCAGTACGCACTTGCTTTACTGCAGGAAATAAAACCTTTTCTTCATCAAAACAACCAACTACAAATTTCTTTTGTGCCATAATCTTTTTCTTAATCGATATTTAATTAATGTGCATGCGTATTATCGTGAATAAATTTATCCAACGGTTGCGCTTCCAATTTTTCAAATTCAGGTTTGTATGATTCACCACTTCTCTTTAATACATATTTAATTTCAGCAACCGCGATGACTGGGAAATATTTAGCGAATAAGAAGAAGCAAGTAAAGAATAAACCAAATGTTCCTAAGTAAAATCCAACCTCCCAAATACTCGGACTATAATATACGGACCAGCTTGATGGTAAGTAATCACGATACAATGAAGTAACAATAATTACAAAACGCTCAAACCACATACCAATGTTAACGATGATACTCATGAAGAAAGTAACAAATACGTTTCTTCTCATTTTTCTTGACCAGAAAATTTGTGGCGATAATACGTTACAAGCCATCATACCCCAATAGCTCCAACCATAAGGGCTAAATAAATAAGCACGGCTATACCAAAAAGTGTATCCCTCATATTTATTTTGAGAGTACCAGCCCATAAATAATTCAGTTAAGTAAGCGATACCTACAATTGATCCGGTAAGTACAATTACTTTATTCATTAAGTCAATGTGACCAATGGTGATGTAATCTGTTAATCCAAAAACTTTACGCACCACCACTAATAAAGATTGTACCATGGCGAAGCCAGAGAAAATCGCACCTGCCACAAAGTATGGAGGGAAGATCGTCGTATGCCAACCTGGAATTACGGAAGTAGCAAAGTCAAAAGATACAATGGTGTGTACCGATAATACCAATGGTGTAGATAAACCAGCCAATACCAAAGACAAACTTTCATGTCTTTGCCAATGCTTGGTGGAACCTGTCCAACCAAATGCAGCAATACCATATAATTTTTTTCTCAATTTTGTAAACGCACGATCACGCACCGTAGCTAAATCGGGTAACAAACCAGAGTACCAGAATAATAAGGAAACAATAAAATAAGTTGAGATCGCAAATACGTCCCATAATAATGGTGAATTAAAATTCACCCATAAAGGACCACGAGAGTTAGGGTAAGGCAAAATGAAAAACGCTAACCAAACACGACCCATGTGGAAGATAGGAAATTGACCTGCGCACATAACCGCGAAAATGGTCATCGCCTCAGCAGCACGATTCACACCAGTTCTCCAACCTTGACGGAATAATAATAATACAGCTGAAATCAAAGTACCCGCGTGACCAATACCCACCCACCAAACGAAGTTGGTGATATCCCAACCCCATCCAATTGTTTTATTCAAGTTCCACTGACCAATACCATACGTTACCTCACGATATAAACTATACACCCCAAATAATAAAAGTGTTACCGCAATAAAAAAGCCAATGTACCATAAACGAGATGGTTTCACTTCAATAGGGCGCAAAATATCCTCAGTAACTTGGTGAAAATTTTTCTCACCATATACCAATGGTTCGCGCAACTGTGATTCGTATTTAATATGCATCT
>SHWT01000068.1 GCA_009693715.1 Chitinophagaceae bacterium | reverse complement strand
CATTGCCAGATTAAATAAAGAATATTTAGGCGCAAGCTTAACAGCTGAATAGTGGCAAACACTTTTTTTCAGTTTAAAAAATTTATCGTGCATCAGGCGCATACTTCAATGAAAGTATGTACTGATGCATGTTTGTTTGGTGCATGGGCGGCAAGTGACCAAAAAGTAATAAACGCTCATAAAATATTAGACATTGGTGCTGGAACAGGATTACTCAGTTTACTACTTGCGCAAGCAAATAAAAACGCCACCATTACTGGTGTTGAAATTGAACAGGCGGCAGCGGCAGAAGCAGCTAGTAATTTTAAATTAAGCCCTTGGAGTGATCAACTAGTCTTAGTGCATGATGCCATCCAAAACTATAGCGAAAACGCAAATACGCTTTATGATGCCATCATTACCAATCCCCCATTTTACGAAGGCGATTTAAAATCACCGGATGAAAATAAAAATACGGCAGCACATAGTACGGCACTCCCTTGGAATATATTAATTGAAAACGCAACCAAATTATTAACCGTTGGGGGAAGCTTTTTTGTTTTGATTCCTACCCTTCGCGCTTATACCATGCAAAAGCTATGTCACAACCATGGTTTACAATTAGTAGAGGAAGTTTTAGTACACAATACGGCGAAAACTTTACCCATTCGTGCAATGCAAAAGTTCATGAAGAAAAACGAGGCACAAATGGATGCAGAAAAAACAAATGATATTACGCAAGTGAAAAGAACAAAAATTTACATCAAGGATGCTGACAATAACTACAGCCCTGAATTTAATGCTTTACTCAAGGACTATTACCTGCATTTGTAATCATTGAAAATTTCCTTGAATAATAAGTCCGTTACCTTCCATTATCCTATTTTTACAAAATATACAATACATAAAAGATGAACTATTTTGAATTATTTGGATTGCCCATTGGCTTTCAGGTAGATGCTGCTAAGCTTAGGCAGGCTTATATGGAAATACAGAGAACCTCGCATCCAGATAAGTTCACACAATCAAGTATCGATGATCAGGATATTGCATTAGAAAAATCAGCCATTGCCAACAAGGCCTTTACCTTACTTAACAATAAGGAACTTATACTTCCCTATGTATTGGAGGTCATGGGATATATGGAATCGGATGAGAAATATGCTTTAAGCCCTGATTTTTTAATGGAAATGATGGATCTAAATGAAGCTTGGATGGACGCAGATACGGATACCGATAAACATACAGTAACTGAACAAGTTAAAACCATACAAAATGCAATTTACACACCTGTTAAAGCAATTTTGGAGGGTAATTCGATCGATATTACCAAAGAAGCAATGTTGCAAGTAAAGGAGTATTACTACAAGAAAAAATACCTAGATCGTATTTTGGCAGATTTTCGTTAATGATGTAATATTGCACCCCTGCCCAGATGGCGGAATTGGTAGACGCACTAGACTCAAAATCTAGCGTTCGCAAGGATGTGCAGGTTCGATTCCTGTTCTGGGCACAAACGCCTCGACACGCAAGTTTCGGGGCGTTTTAATTTATGGCGATTCGAGCTCGCTCGAAAAAGCAAATAAATAAAAACGCCCCGAAATCACGCAACGCGGGATTGTTGAGGCTTTGGGTACGCCCCTCGTAGAAGTTGAGGAAGACGTTTTGAGCAAAGCGAAAAACGGCAGTCCTGAATGGGTGCTTTGGGTACGCCCCTCGTAGAAGTTGAGGAAGACGTTTTGAGCAAAGCGAAAAACGGCAGTCCTGAATGGGAATTGGGTTTGGATACGCCCCCCATTTAGGAAGACGGCGAAATGAAATGAAGCCGGCAGTCCTGAACGGTTGCTTACCCACCCGCTGCAAATACATTCACTATTTGTTGGGTTAACTTAATCGCCCACTTGGTATATTCTATTTTAGAAGGATGTAAACCATCCACCGCTAAATAATCAGTTTTAAATCCATCCACGCGATACCCATCCGTGATATTAATAAAATTAGCGCCATAAGCTTTCGCGTAATTTTCACAAACTATATTATAATTATCTATCTCATTCGCAATTACTTTACGATCTCTTCCTGATGCAAAAGGAGTAATCCCCCAATCAGGAATACTCATTATAAAAACTCTTTTTGGTTTATTTCCTGTTAATGCAATTGCTGATTTTAGTAAAGATAAAAACACAGGCTCATACTCACTCATTGGTTTAACTTGGTATTGATTATTCACCCCAATTAAAATGGTCACAATTTGATACACCGCTTTTTTTTCGGCGACCACTAACCCATTCTTTAAATCCTCTGCAGTCCATCCATTTTTAGCAATGATTTGAAGGGAACTCATTTTAAGCCCTGCTCCTTTTAATAATTGAAAAGTTTGATTGGGATAACCATCCACGAGATCAATAGAAGTGCCAATCGTATAAGAATCACCCAAAGCCAAATAATTGACTGAATCGCTATTTATATTAACCGGATTAGGTACATTAATATTTACATTAGTCCCCTCCGACTTAGTACATGAAAAAAACAGCAAAATTGAAAATCCAAGAATTAGAAACTTACTCATGTTGCTTATATAAATTGCTCCCAAATTTAATTATTCTTTTTCCAATCACGTACTGTTTTCCAAGCCAGGCCTTGCAAATACCTTGACTCGGTTTTTGTGATGCCTTCAGGCCAATACCTTATCCCTTTGGGGCTTTTATTAAATAGGGTGGCATATATTACGCAGGAAGCCAAATATGTGCCATGAATGCTCTCATGTTCCTTATCCTTGCCCAACATGGCCATTTGAGGACGTAGGCGCAATGAACGATCTAAAGCAATACCCACCGGAGCCACTGTTGCATTTAATTGTTTGGCTATTGATTTGTGTGCAGCAACTATATCATCCAAGCTTATCCAATTTAATCTTTCATATGGCCAAGCCATAAAAAGTACCAACTTGGATTTAGATGAGGTAATTTCCTTTTCAAACAAAGTCGCATATTCAAAAAAGGGCGTAACCGTATGTTCTTTATATTCAGGGATATCCTCCTGCAAAATAACCATATCATTATTGCCATTTTTAATTTTTTCATGAGCAGAATCAATACCAAAATGAATTTTTAATGTGGCCCCACCCTTAGTTACCTTATCCACTTGAACAGGAATGGGCTTTTTAGTATTGTCCGCCATTAATTTGATATGCTTTTCAATACCACCGTTGTAATAAGTAAAACTATTACCAATAAAAAGAAGTTTTAAGGGATTATTTGTTTGCGCATTTACATTACTTATAATAAATAAAACAAAAAATGCAACCACATATATTTTATATGGTTGCATTTTAAATATTTTGTTGAATCTCTTCATTACTTATCTAATGAATTTATCCAAGTTGCAATTTTACGCGCATCTGATTCAGATACTTGTGGCATTGGTGCCATCGGTGTTGCATACTCCGGCCAGTTTTGTGGCTGTGGAATTTTAATCAGTTGTAAAATTTTATCCACTGAATATTTTCTTTTAGCTATTTCATTAAAACCTGGCCCTACTAATTTTTTATTGGGGTTGTGACAAGCCACACAAGTATTGCGTATTAGCAATGGTTTGATTTGCTCGTAAGTCATCACTTCACCTGCTTTCACTTTTGCAACAGCTGCAGTCGCGATGGCTACATTCTTTGTACTCACTTCCTTTAATGATAAGCTCGGCCCATCAGGAATATTGTTCAAAGTATAATAGGCTGTTGAATGCACTAAAGAATAAGAACTATCCTGATCCCTGATACCATCTAATGAAATTTTGTGGATATAATATTGTTTTAAATCACCCACAATTATACGCACGGTCAATCCATCCTCAGATACTTTCACACCTTTCACAGGACATTTTTTTAAATTCACGGGAGGACTACCATATACTGGCGTATACTTATAATTAAAACTCTCTACTAAATAGGAAGATAAATTAGCGGCTTTTTTCTTATCTATTGGTTTTGTAAATTCAATTTCAAAACCATCTGGCATTGCCTTCACGGTTTTCATTTCAAAAGGCATGAATGAGTTCCAATACAATCTTTGCATTCCTTCATTCGCTTCCCCTGCCGAGCCCCATCCCCTGTTGGTTTCTCCTACAAATAAGGAGCCATCATTGGCCCATGACATACGCAATACCCCTGATTGAAATCCGCTTCTGAAATCCCAAGCACAGCCTTGTAATTCTCCTTTCACCTTTTCCATAAACACACGAGATATTTTACTTTGGCCTTGGTCTCCTACCAATAATTGTTCTTCAAATGGACCAAATACACCTTTAGGTATTTTAACAATTTCAGCATTGGAAACACCCAATACCCCATGCGGCAACCATACGGTTGGCATTTGTAATTCAGGTACGTCTTTTTTAATGTCTGCTAGTGTTTTGTATGATTCCTTTTCGATATTCTCTGGCTTTGCTCTTCTTCCATCTTCACTAAATTCTATTCTTGGGTTTACTTTACTGAAAATAGCCTCCTGTGTTAATTTCAAAGGCGAGTTGGACATGTTTGTCCAAACAAGGCCTCCTGGGTTACCTAAAAATGCGCCTTTTTTAATTGGCATAATACTTCCAGATCCCATCCAATCCCCTTGGTTATCGGTGTAAAATAATTCTCCATCAATCATACTAATTCCGCAAGGAGAACGAAGGCCTGTTGCCCATGGTTCCATGCTGCCATCTTCAAAAATATGTAGCGCCCATCCTCTCCATGGAACAAAGCTGGTTCCTGACCACCATACATCTCCAAAACCTAAATTTAATGTCACATAAAAAGAACCATCAGGTGCAATCTTTGGTCCATAACTATACTCATGGTAATTACCTGATAAAGGCCAAGCATAAATAGTTTCAAAAATATCAGCCTTGCCATCCATATTCGCATCTTGCAAACGCGTCAACTCTCCTCTTTGTGCTACATATAAGGAACCATTTTTGTAGGCAATTCCTAATAACTCATGTAAGCCAGATGCAAACTTTCTAAAATAAGGTTTAGGACTTGTAGGATTTTCAACAATATATACATCCCCTCTTCTAGTAGCAATCGCTAAATTACCATCCGGCATCGTACACAACCCACCCACTTCTAATAAAGTGCCTTCGGGTGATCTTAATTTATTGATTTTGAAAAAATCTTCTTCCTTGGGTGACTCTTGCGCGTAACTCATCGTTTGCATACCTAAAATAGCAACAAACAAAAAAAGTATATAATTTATTGAACGCATTGAACTTTTAATTTGATTTGATTTCATAAATGATATGCTTAAAATAAGATTGAATAAGTGATTTTATTTTGAATAGGTAGGATTAATTCCTTTTTGCCATTTTGAGTTCTAATAACTGGTTTTGCAGTTCCAATATCATCTAATTTTAAATAATAAGCATGATCGTCCATAATATAAAAGCCAGTTGAAACCTCCTCAATTACATTGGCCGAAGCCAATCTAACATACATTTGCTCTGCTGCATTTTTCAACATAATGGTTCTTTGAACACCTTGTCTGTTGTCCAACATTTTAGTTGCATCCGTTATCGAATTACCATACATATTGTATTTAAATGCAGGACGATCTAATTCATCCAGCACATATCCTTTTGAAATAAAGCCTGTACCCGTTGTATCTGAAACCCATGCAGCAGTTGGATTGGCTAATTTATTAATAGCTAATGTAGGTAAACCAAAATACTGCACTGCCCCTAAAGGTTTTGACGAACCATCCCCTCTATCAATCCACATAGGACTCGCATCTAAAAAGTCGCCACGCCAAACTTGAATAACCATCCCAGTATTTAAATCATAAGTATAATTTACTTTTTCAGCAGTACCCACATTTACCGCATGGGTAACGCGCTTGCTTCCTGGCAAATCCACAAAGCTTCTAAGAATTGTATTTTCCTTGGCTTCCACTAACACCGGATCCTTGGTACTTAACTGCAATACTTTAGGATCACTAATTACATACTCTCTTAAATTACTTGCACTCAATTTTAAGGAGATAGTGGCAACTTCAGATGCATAATATTTAGCTAATATTAATTCAAATGGATATTCTCCTTTTTGTAATTCGATAGTTGTTTTTCCGCCTTTACGATCATAAGGAAAAATTACTTTATTATCAATCTTAATGGTTGCTGGACCTCCTTTTGAAACAAAGTTTAAATTAAACGACCCTGATATAGGCACGATTAACTTTCCTTTATATTGTGATAAATAAAAGTTTTTAGGTATCCCCTCCATATTCACCGTAATAGTTGGAATTGTTTTTTGCATCATCGGTTTCAACTTAGATACATCAGGCTCCTTTTCAAATCTTCCTTGAAATATATTCACACTCATTTCAGATAAAGATGGTTTTTGATCAGGGAATTTAGTCACCACAATATTCTTAAATGCAACTTGACCATGATCGCCTTGTATTCTTAAAGCATCTTCTGCTATTTCATTCCTTGAAATGGAACCAGCAGTAGGTCCTGACAATTCAATGTTTTCTTGAATCACCACCCCATTTAATTCTACTTTTAAAATTCTTGCATTCTCCGTTTTTACACCATTCGCAAATCGAGGTGCTTGAAATGAAATTTTATAATGCTGCCATAAACCCGGCGCTTTACTTACATTTTGTCTTGGGGCACGACCATCAAATACTCTTTGCCCTTCGGGCCTTTTACTATCGTTACGTTCGTAAATACCACCCATATCAGTTGACCTAGGTTTAATGACGCCCCAACTATCTAATAATTGTAATTCGTATCTGCCTTGCAAGTAAATACCTGAATTTGATTCCTTAGCCATCATACAATCCAATTCAAGATCAATATCACCATGTTTAAAATTGGTAAATAAATCCTTACGCGCTGTTGAATCAGGAATATTAACGAGGATGCCTGTACCAGGGGTAAAACTAATATGATGACTTTTATTTAGGTCCGCATAAACGCTCCCTGCAATATGCCAATTAGCCGTAGGCTTATTAAATTCGCTCATCGTAGTTAAATCAAGCTTTGTTTGTGCTGGAAGATTTAGGCTAATTAATATTGCCACAATTGCAATCACAGATTTAAAGCAAGACAATACATACATTCTAAAATTTGGATGATATCCCATATTCATTATTTTGAGTTAGCAATTTATGTAAAATACATTTAAAATCACTCCGCTTTTGTTATTAATACCCATAAAAAAGCCCTCTCAATGCTATTGAGAAGGCTTTAATATATAAGATTATTATTTTATACTAAATCAAAACGATCTAAGTTCATGACTTTGGTCCATGCTGCAACGAAGTCATGCAAGAATTTTTCCTTAGCATCGTCGCATGCATATACTTCAGCCAATGCACGTAATTCAGAATTTGATCCAAAGATTAAATCAACTCTTGTTCCTGTCCACTTTACTTTTCCAGAGGCACGATCAGTTCCTTCAAAAGTATATTGATGTGCATCAGCCGCTTTCCAAGTGGTTGAATAGTCAATTAAATGCGCAAAGAAATGATTGGTTAATACACCAGGCTGATTTGTAAACAAACCATGATTAGATCCATCAAAATTGGTATGCAACACACGTAATCCACCAACAAGCACTGTTAATTCAGGCGTAGTCAGGGTTAATAATTGTGCTTTATCAATCAACATTTCTTCAGGAGATATTAAAGTACGTGGTTTGATATAATTACGGAATCCATCTGCAATCGGTTCTAAAACCCCAAATGAAGCAACGTCTGTTTCGGCCTGTGATGCATCAGTACGTCCTGGTGTGAAAGGAACTTTAATATCATGTCCACCATCTTTCGCTGCTTTTTCAATGGCAGCACCCCCTGCTAAAACTATTAAGTCAGCAATGGATACTTGCTTTTCTTGATTAGCACTATTAAATGCATTTTGAATAGCTTCCAAAGCATCTAATACTTTTGATAATTGTGCAGGATTATTTGCTGCCCAATATTTTTGTGGCGCTAAACGAATACGTGCACCATTTGCACCACCACGCTTATCTGAACCACGAAATGAGGAAGCAGAAGCCCAAGCAGTTGCCACTAATTCAGACACAGTTAAACCAGAAGAAATAATTTTTATTTTTAATGCTGCGATATCTGTAGCGTCAATTAATTGATGTGTCACTGCTGGAATTGGATCCTGCCATATTAAAACTTCTGCAGGAACATCGGAACCTACATAACGTGAACGAGGGCCCATATCACGATGCGTTAATTTAAACCATGCTCTTGCAAATGCATCCGCAAATTGATCAGGATTTTCATGGAATCTTTTTGAAACTTTTTCATAAGCCGGATCCACTCTTAATGCGATATCAGTTGTTAACATGGTTGGCGCATGTGTGATAGCTGGATCATGTGCATCTGGCACAGTACCTGCACCACCACCCGCTTTTGGCTTCCACTGATTCGCACCTGCTGGACTTTTTGCTAATTCCCACTCAAATCCAAAAAGATTATCAAAATAATTATTACTCCATTTCGTAGGTGTAGTTGTCCATGCCCCTTCTAAACCTGATGTAATGGTATATTGTGCGTTACCTGTTTCGTATGTATTTTTCCAACCCGTACCTTGTTCTTCGACACTTGCAGCAGCAGGTTCCTTATTTACATATTTACCAGGATCTGCCGCGCCATGTGTTTTTCCAAATGTATGTCCACCTGCAATTAATGCAACTGTTTCTTCATCATTCATTGCCATACGCGCAAATGTTTCTCTAATATCACGCGCTGAAGCAATAGGATTAGGATTGCCATTCGGTCCTTCTGGATTCACATAGATTAAACCCATTTGTACTGCAGCCAATGGATTTTCTAAATCACGATCACCGGTATATCTTTTATCTCCTAACCACTCTCTTTCATTTCCCCAATACACATCTTCTTGTGGTTCCCATACATCTGCTCTTCCACCAGCAAAACCAAAAGTTTTGAAACCCATCGATTCCAATGCACAGTTACCTGTAAGTATCATTAAATCAGCCCAAGATAATTTTTGACCATACTTCTTTTTGATCGGCCATAATAATAAACGCGCTTTATCTAAATTGGTATTATCGGGCCAACTGTTTAATGGTGCAAATCTTAGCATACCAGCACCACCTCCTCCGCGACCATCTGTGGTACGATAGGTACCTGCACTATGCCAAGCCATACGAATAAAGAAAGGTCCATAATGACCATAATCTGCAGGCCACCATTCTTGTGAATTCGTCATTAAATCAACAATGTCTTTTTTTACTGCTTTTAAATCTAAGGATGCAAATTCTTTTGCATAATTAAATGAGTTGTCCATAGGATTGGACAAAGTAGAATGTTGACGAAGAATATTTAATTTTAATTGTTTTGGCCACCAGTCCTGGTTTCTTGTTCCATTTCCTGCACCTTCTTGTTTTCCCGCAATTGCAGCAGCACCTGGATAAGGGCATTTTGCCTCTCCTGAATTATTTGTATTGTTTTCCATAGGTATATTATTATAAATAGTTTGAGGTGTAAAACTACTAAAATAACCGCCTATTTGGTTACAAAAAACGAAAAAATAATAGCAATATATTAATGAAAATCGCCGTGAAAATCTAATTCCCTCCAACAATTTTACTGGTACTACGATATAAATAATTTTCGTAGATATGTCGTCTTGCAAAACGATCTGGGGTATCTGAATTGACCAATTTTACATAAATCGCTTTAGGCACTCCGTAGTACTCATATTCATTACCATCTGAAAATACAACCCTTAGAATTTCAGACTTAAATTCAAAATCATCCATACTGGCTTCGGAAATTGTTTTCGTATACTCCGCAAAAGTGGCTTCATGTGTTTCTTTATGCACACTCACTAAAAAATGGTAAGAGGCAATTAGTTTAGCCGACTTAACTTCAGCTTCTTTTTTAGCCTCCTCACTCTCCTGAAATTTATCAGGATGCCATTCCATCATAATCTTACGATATACTTTTTTTAAGTCACTTAAAGTTGCTTTATCGTCCACCCCTAAAATAGCTCGATGTCTTTCAATTCGCTTCATATATGAATAATGTGGCGCGAAAGTACAACAATATATATGAACCAAAAAGCCCTCCCAGTTTTTACTGAAAGGGCTTAACATAAACTTATTATTCCACGACTATTCTTTAATAAAGAAAAGTGGTTTATTTCACCTCCTCAAACTGTGCATCTTCCACAGTATCGTTGCTAGCACCGCCATTTGTTTGACCACCGTCAGCACCTGGCGCACCTGCTTCAGGACCACCTGCACCCGCTGCTTGTGCTTTGTAAATATCTTCACTTGCAGCAGTCCATGCTGTATTCATGGCAGCTAAAGCAGCTTCCACTTGTGTAATATCCTGTGCTTGATGTGCTACTTTCAATGTTTCTAAAGCAGTTTCAATTGGCGCTTTTTTATCAGCTGGGATTTTGTCGCCAAATTCCTTCAATTGTTTTTCTGTTTGGAAAATTAAGCTATCCGCCTCATTTAATTTTTCAACTCTATCTTTTTCAATTTTATCGCTTGCTTCGTTGGCTTTTGCTTCGGCTTTCATTTTTTCAATTTCTTCCTTAGTCAAACCACTACCCGCTTCAATTCTGATTTTTTGTTCCTTACCCGTTCCTTTGTCTTTTGCACTAACGTTTAAGATACCGTTTGCATCAATATCAAAAGTAACTTCAATTTGAGGAACGCCTCTTGGTGCTGGTGGAATACCATCCAAGTTAAACATACCCAAACTTTTATTTTGCGCAGCCATTGGACGCTCACCTTGAATTACATGAATTTGAACGCCTGGTTGATTGTCGCTTGCTGTTGAATATACTTCGGTCTTTTTTGTAGGGATAGTTGTGTTTGAAGAAATCATAGTGGTCATTACACCACCCATTGTTTCAATACCTAAATTCAATGGCGTTACATCTAATAACAATACATCTTTTACATCACCAGTTAAAACGCCTCCTTGAATACCTGCACCAATGGCAACCACTTCATCCGGGTTTACAGAACGGTTTGGTTTTTTGCCAAAGAATTTTTCAACTAACTCCTGTACTTTAGGAATTCTTGAAGAACCACCTACTAATATCACTTCATCAATTTGAGATGTTGCATAACCTGCATCTTTCAATGCAGCTTCACAAGGCTTCAAACATCTTGCAAATAAATTGTCAGCTAATGATTCAAATTTTGCTCTTGTTAATTTTAACACTAAGTGTTTAGGAACGCCATCCACAGCAGTGATATAAGGTAAATTGATTTCAGTCTCAGAAGAAGAACTTAATTCCACTTTGGCTTTTTCAGCAGCTTCCTTTAATCTTTGCAAAGACATTGGATCTTTTCTTAAATCAATCGCTTCTTGTTTTTTAAACTCATCCGCTAAAAAGTCCATGATCACTTTATCAAAATCATCACCACCCAAATGCGTATCTCCATTCGTTGATTTTACTTCAAATACACCATCTCCTAAATCCAAGA
>SHWT01000067.1 GCA_009693715.1 Chitinophagaceae bacterium | reverse complement strand
AGTTATTTAGAGGAAGCACCTTGGCCGGCTACAAAAGATGAATTGATCGATTACTCTATTCGTAGTGGAGCACCATTAGATGTGGTTGAGAATTTACAGGAGTTGGAAGACGAAGGAGAAGTATATGAAAGCATTGATGATATTTGGCCAGATTACCCAAGTAATGAAGACTTCATGTTTAATGAAGACGAATATTAATTATTGAGGCATAACCAGCACATCACGAAGCTTTGCTTCGTTCTTCTCTTATGATGAGGAAAAATAAAAAAAGGGTCCCGAATAAATCGGCGACCCTTTTTTAATGTAGCGCTTATATAAGTGAGCGCGAAAAATATACTTAAAAAGTTAATTTAAAATACAATAACATTAAACTCAGTATTAATACAATTGTGTTTGCGATAAGTACAGGTCGGCTATTAATTAAATAAGCATAAACCAACCAAACAACACAGCTAAAGTTTACAATCAATACCATGAGTAAACTTAAATCCCCCACACTTTGTGATTTCCAAGATAAGTAAACCTGAGGCACAAAAGTGATACAACTTAAAAGTGAACCAAGGTAACCAATGGCTTCTACTAGTTTGGGATTAATTTCTTTATTGCTCATGTGTTATATTTAATTGGGTCTACTTTATTTTTTATTCGCCTTCTGTGATACCTGCTTTTTTCATAATCAAATCACTTACACCAGTAGTTGAATAACCACCATCATGGAATAAGTTTTGCATCGTAACCATCTTAGTTAAGTCGGAAAATAAAGTCACACAATAGTTAGCGCAATCTTCGGCAGTTGCATTTCCTAAAGGAGCAATGGCATCCGCGTAATCAAAAAAGTCACCAAATCCTTTGATGCCTGTTCCTGCAGTTGTTTTGGTAGGCGATTGAGATACTGTATTCACACGCACTTTATTTCTTAATCCATAGTGGTAGCCAAAACTACGTGCAATGGATTCAAGCAATGCTTTAATATCAGCCATATCGGTATAAAAAGGGAATGTTCGTTGTGCAGCAGCATAGGTTAAAGCAACCACACTTGCGTGGTCATTTAATGCATCCATTTTATAAGCAACACTTAACATTTTATGTAATGACATTGCTGACACATCAACGCCTTTTGCGTAGTAGTCATAATTCAATTCAGGGTAAGCAATTTTTTTACGAATATTCACACTCATGCCAATGGAATGAAGTACGAAGTCAATTTTACCACCTAAAATTTCTTGAGATTGTGTAAAAAGATTCGTTAATTCCTCAACACTTGTCGCATCGGCTGGAATAATTTTAGAATTTGTTTTTTCAGCCAAACTATTAATCTCGCCCATACGCATTGCGATAGGGGCATTGGTTAAAACAAAAGTTGCACCTTCCTCATGTGCTTTTTCAGCCACTTTCCAAGCAATAGAATTGCTGTCTAGTGCACCAGTAATAATTCCTCTCTTTCCTTTCAATAAATTGTATGCCATTTTGATGGTTTATTTAATTGCTGTAAAAATAATTATAATATCCTTTAAAAAGTCAATAATTACCTGAATTGACTAATAAGCTTTCGTTAAAACAAGCGGGTGCTATAAAAAACAAGAATTACAATAAGAATTATGCTAAAATTACGCTCCTAAAAGTTCCTTGGCATTTTCCAAAGCAGATTTACTTGGTGGATCACCGCCAATCATCAGCGCAATATGTTGTACTCTTTCATTAGCCGAAAGTGCCCTTAAAAAAGTGTTGGTACTAGTGCCCTTTTGTTCTTTATATACAAATAAATGTGCATGGCCTTTGGCGGCTATTTGCGGTTGGTGGGTGATACATAAAACCTGTCTTGCTTGTCCTAGGCCTTGCAACAATAAACCTACTTGTTTGGCAGGTTCCCCTGAAATTCCAGTATCAATCTCATCAAATATCATGGTAGGTAAATCAATCGACTTAGCCACGAGTGATTTTATGCAAAGCATCAAACGACTTAATTCACCACCGCTCGCTACTTTTTTTATAGGTTCAAACTTTTGGGTATTGTTTGCATCAAATAAAAAGTCAATTTTATCTTTTCCATATGCATTATAAGCAACCTCATCGATAGTGACTTTTATTTTGGCATTCGGCATACCAACTTGATGTAAAAGTTGGTTTACATTTTTGGTAAACGGAGCGGTTTCCTTATTTCTTTTTTGCGTTAAAGTAGTTGCTAACTCCACTACTTGTTTTTCGTCCGATTTCACTTGTTTGGTGAGTTGATTAATTTCTTCATCCAAGCTAAGCACAGCCGTTAAGTCAAGCTCCAATTGCTGTTGGATACTTATCAGTTCATTAGTGCTTTGTACTTTGTGCTTTTTTTGTAAACTATAACCTTCAGATAAACGGTCTTGTATCACCACCAATTTCTTGCCATCAAAATCTATTTTATCCTGCCAACTACTTAGTTCATTGGCAACATCTGCTAATTCAATTTGTGCAGCTTTCAAACGGTTTAATAAATCTGCAAATTCAGGTTGCCATTTTACAATGGGGTCTAAATTATTCGCAATTTGTTTTAACTGTTGCACAATTGGATTATCGGCGCTTTCCAATACTTGTATGCTTTGATTAATTTGTGCTTTTATGGAAACTGCATTTTCTAAAAACTTAAGTTCCTGCTCTAAATTTTCCAATTCATTTTCCTTTAATTGCAGTGCAGCTAATTCTTCTAATAAATGTTTTTTATAGCTTTCTGTTTTTTCAAATTCATCTCGCCTTGAAATTAATTCTGCTAATTGCTTTTGGTGGTCCTTCCATAAATGAAAAACAGATTGGTATTGTGCTAAGTCCTTTTGGACGCCGGCTAAAGCGTCAATCACCGTGCGTTGAAAATCGGTATCGCCCAAAGTAAGGGTATCAAATTGTTGGTGTAAATCCACGAGCTGCGAAGTAAGCTGCTTAAGCTCATTCAAATTAATCGGCGTATCGTTGATAAAAGCCCTTGACTTTCCTTGTGCATTAATCTCACGACGAATAATAACTTCATCTGTTAAATCAAGTTCGTGTTCGGTAAAAAATGCTTGATAGGTTTGTTTGTTGCTTAATGAAAAAGTGCCTTCAATAAAACATTTTTTTGAGGCGTCTCTACAAACCGTGCTATCAGCACGATCGCCCAATATTAAACCCAGGGCACCCATGATAATACTTTTACCCGCACCGGTTTCACCTGTGATCACAGATAATTGATTGGACAAATCAATACTGAGTTGGTCAATTAAAATGTAATTATGTATTTCGAGTTTAGATAACATGGCTTAATGCAATATACACTACCCTAAAATGCTGCACAAATTTTGTTGTAATAAAAAAGGGTCCTGATTGCTCGGGACCCTTTAAGGAATATTTTCAAAATAGTTTTAAGTCTATTTTTTGGTCTTTTCTGGTGCGTTAGCCACATCCGAATCCACTAAAATACGACCGCAGTTTTCACAAACGATGATTTTTTTGTGTAAGCGAATTTCGCTTTGACGTTGTGGAGGAATTGAATTGAAGCAACCGCCACAAGCATCTCTTTCAACAGTAACAACAGCTAGGCCATTGTGGTAACTGTTTCTGATACGATCATAGCTGTATAATAAACGGTCGTCAATATGTGCACGTGCTTCGTCGCTTTTAGTTCTTAATTCTTTCTCTTCAATTTCTGTATCAGCGATGATTTTCTCTAATTCACTTTTTTTGTGGGTCAATACGCCATCTTTTGAAGCGATTGTTTTTTTAGCAGCATCCAATGCTTTGATTTTTTCGCCTAAATCTTCATTTGCATCACGGATGTGTTTTTCAGCAAGTTTAATTTCTAAACCTTGCATTTCAAGCTCTTTGTTAATTGCTTCAAACTCACGGTTATTTTTAACATTCTCACTTTGAGATTCATATTTCGCTAATAAAGCTTCGCTTTCTTTGATTGCTGCTTTTTTAGTTTCAATGAATTCAGTGATACCATTAATTTCTTCTTCAATTCTAACTTGTCTGTTTACTAATCCTTGAACTTCATCTTCCAAATCTTTTACCTCCATTGGTAATTCACCACGTAAAATTTCAATTTCATCGATACTGCTATCAACGCGTTGAAGTCTGTAAAGGTTCACTAATTTTTCTTCTACTGAAAAGTCTTTGACTGAAGCCATTTTTTCAAATTTATTTGGATGGTCTTAATGCTGTGAATCTCAATCTTTAAGATAACGCACCGGTTGGGTGTTTACCGAGGATTCGAGGACGGCAAAGGTAGGGAATTTACCTGTTAAATAAGCAACAATTAGGGCAGGAACAAATTGTTCGCTCTCCCCGTGACCAATATCAAGGAGTAAAAGCTGTCCGTCGGCCTCAAAAAACTCATGGTATTTGAGGTCGCTGGTGATAAAACAGTCTATCTTTTGTCTTTTAACCGCATCAATTAAGAAGCTCCCTGCACCACCACATAAAGCAATGGTTTTCAGTTGTTTGTTTGTAAAAGGCGTATGCTTCAAAACAGCCAAATTGAACTTTTCTTTCACCCATTTTATAAAATCCTGCTCATCCGTTTCAAGGGGAAGTTCACCCACTAAGCCGGCACCCACCGGATCTCCATTTTTATCAAAAATTCCTGGTAAAGGGGCCAAAATGGATCTATTTTCTAATCGAATTTTATCGGCCAGGGTTTTATTTACCCCGTCAATGATGTTATCCAAATTGGTGTGAATGGCGTAAACTGCGATATTATTTTTAATGGCCTTAACTGCGACCCTAGTCACATAGTGATTGGGGGTAAATTGTTTGATTCCCTTAAAAACAATGGGGTGGTGACTCACAATTAGGTTACAACCTTGGGCGATGGCTTCGTCAACCACTGCTTCTGTACAATCTAAGGAACATAAAATACCGGTACAATTGGCAAGCGGATCGCCAATAATTAAACCTGCATTATCATAGGATTCCTGATAGGACAGGGGCGCCCAAGTTTCCAAGGCCGCGGTTATAGTGCTAATTCGCATATCTAAAATTAATTATAAAAAAGCAGTATTTAATTAAAAGGGGACACAACTATTTTTATACTGTTTTGTTAATAGTTAGATTTGCTTCAACAAGCAATTAAAATAACCCAATGGCAGCACCTATACATATATTTTGGTTTAGACGGGATTTAAGATGGGAGGACAATGCTGGATTGTATCATGCACTTTATCAGGCAAAATTACAAGGCAAGCAGGTGTTACCTATTTTCGTTTTTGATAAAACAATTTTAAATCAATCAGAAGATAAGGCAGATAGAAGGGTCGATTTTATTCATCAAACCCTAACTAGGTTGCAAGGGGATTTAGTGGCCAAAGGAAAATCGCTTTGGGTAAAATATGGAACACCAACGGAAGTTTTTGAAAAGTTATTTTCTGAATTTAATATCAGTGCAGTTTACACGAATCATGATTATGGTCCAAAGGCCAATGCGCGAGATGCCGCTATTGAAAAGATGGCTTTAAAAAATAAAGCGACCTATCATCATTTTAAGGATCAGGTTATTTTTGAAAAAGACGAGGTGACCAAAGATGATGGCAAACCTTATACGATTTATACCCCTTATGCAAATAAATGGAGAACTGTTTGGGCAGCGAATACGCCCAAGAAATTTCCATCGGATAAATTATTGGATTATTTTTTAGAAACAAAAGAATTTAAGCTGCCTACTTTAAAAGAAATGGGTTTTGAAAAAACGGATTTAGAAATTCCGCCGATGCAGTATAAAACATCGGTGGTGAAAAATTATACGGAACAAAGAAATTTCCCTGCATTAAATGCAACTACGCACTTAAGTGTGCATTTACGTTTTGGCACCATATCCGCAAGGTCATTGGCTTTGGAAACGCAAAGCTTAAATGCTACTTTTTTTAATGAACTTATTTGGCGCGATTTTTATCATATGATTTTATGGCAGTTTCCGCAAATTGCAGATGGAAAATCATTCAAGCCGAAGTATGATTTTATAGAATGGCGTAATAATGAAAAAGAATTTAAAGCTTGGTGTGAAGGGCGCACAGGTTATCCAATCGTGGATGCGGGTATGCGTGAATTAAATACGACAGGATTTATGCATAATAGAGTGCGTATGATTGTTGCAAGTTTTTTAACCAAGCATTTATTGATTGATTGGCGTTGGGGAGAAGCTTATTTTGCACAAAAATTATTGGACTTTGATTTAGCAGCGAATAATGGTGGTTGGCAGTGGGCGAGTGGTAGTGGTTGTGATGCAGCACCTTATTTCAGGGTATTTAATCCACGCTTACAAACTGAAAAATTTGATAAGGAGTTAAAATACATCAGGCATTGGGTTCCCGAACTAGATAGTTTTAACTATCCCAAACCAATTGTGGTACATGAGGAAGCGCGTGAGCGCGTGCTAGCCGCCTACGCCAAGGCTTTGAAAGAATAATAAATTTTTATTTATTTATTTCGGAGAAAGTTTTTTCCAATTGCGCTATTGCTTTTTTTCCTGTTTCGCCCATATCAATAGTAAAATCGTTTACATATAAATCAATATGTTGGAGCATTACTT
Organism: Chitinophagaceae bacterium; assembly: GCA_009693715.1. GTDB lineage: Bacteria > Bacteroidota > Bacteroidia > Chitinophagales > Chitinophagaceae > Sediminibacterium. The sequence continues at coordinate 4,991 of SHWT01000067.1, read as the reverse complement.
GTTCGGACATTTCTTGCGAATGATGTTTTATATAGTCAGGTAATATATCGTAACTATTGGCAAAAGCATATTGCACACTTTGCTTGATCAAATCATCTACGATTGCAATTTCATTTGCATTAATATCATTGCGCGCAATAATGCCACCTAAAGGTATTGGTGCGTTAAATGTTTCTTCAAAATAAGTGCCTAGGTCCATCCATTTACTTAAACCTTTATCGGCATAAGTGAAACGGTTTTCATGAATAATAACACCGGCGTCAACTTTGCCATTTAACACGGCATTCTCTATTTCATTAAATACTAAAAATTCTTTGTTGGTAACATTAGGGAATGCCAAGCTAAAAAGTAAATGCGCTGTGGTATTCAAGCCAGGTATGGCTATGCGCATGGTGGTAGCATCAGGCTTGCCTTCTGGGCGGGTATGATCTTCCTTATATACTAATAAGGGCCCAACACCCTTACCCAAAGCACCGCCGCTATTTAATAAGGCATAATTATTTTTTACCAATGGCCAAACACCATAACTAATTTTTGAGAAAGGAAGTTTGCCTGCAATGGCCCATTCATTCAAGGTTTGCACATCTTGTAAATGCACTTTAAAAGTATACCCCTTGGTATCTATTTTATGATTCACTAAAGCATCAAAAATAAAAGTATCGTTAGGGCAGGGTGAAAAACCTATTTCAAACTCGGGCATGGTTAGGCAATTTTATTAAGGGCGTCTAAATATTGCAATAAGGTTTCATTCAAATTATAAATAGCTTCCTGCATATTCCATTTTGCTTTATTTCTTTCGCCCACATAATTAGATACCGCACGAATTTGTATAAAAGGAATATTTAAATCACGACCCATATAATGTAAAGCCGCACCCTCCATGGATTCTAGGGTTACTTTATAACGACCACTGTATAAATCAATTTTATTTTTGTCGGTGCTAATGGTATTTACGGTTACGCCTTTTTTAGTAGGCAGTTTCAATAAATTGTATTGACTTAACCAAGGGTTCGGCAATGATTTTTTTTCATAAGGCGCATCGTTGGCTTTGTCCAATTTTAAATCAAACAAATCTTTCCAAACCTTATTTTCCATCACGCCAATATCTCCTGCAAAATCATCTTTCACCGCAAAAACCTTGCCTAAGGGTACTTTTTTATCAAAGCATCCTGCTATGCCTACTTGAATAATTAAGGTAGGGGTTTCTTGCACAAACATCTTCATTAAGGAAACGCTACTCGCTAATAAACCAATGCCCGATTCGTGAAAACCCACTGAAAATCGCTTATTTGTACCTGCATAAGCGGGGTTAATTTTTTGGAAACTGGGCATCCATTCTCCATTGGTGGCTGCGGTAATGATTACTCTCATATAACAAAGGTCGGGAAAGGCCTGTGAAAAATGACTATCTTGACAATCAAATTTATATCTTTGCAAAAATTATAGCGCAGATGGTTTATTTAACCCGAGTGGAACATTTTAATGCAGCACACAAATTAGCTAACCCTAATTGGACTAAGGAAAAGAATGAGGAAGTGTTTGGCGTATGCGCTAATGAAAATTGGCATGGGCATAATTATGAACTATTTGTAACCATCAAAGGGGTTCCAGACGCCGAAACCGGCTTTTTGTTTGATGTAAAAAAGCTAAGTGTTATCATTAAGAAGCAAGTGATTGATGAACTTGATCACATGAATTTAAATTTAGATGTCCCATTTATGCAAGGTCAAATGTGTAGCACTGAAAATTTAGCGGTGGCCATTTGGAAACAGTTAGCACCCCATATTCCACCGGTCGTGCAACTGCATTGCGTCAAGTTATATGAAACCCCACGTATTTATGTGGAGTACTTTGGGGAATAAATACAAAGCCATCGGGAGGCCAAAATCAAGTTTTTTTGTCGAAATCGGGTATAAACCTAAGGTCGTTTAATTTATTTAGCCATTTGCCTAAACAAAATGGGTTCAATAGCGTTATTAATATTGTAACTTTGTCGTCTTAATTTAGAATCATGGAACAAAAAGTAGCGGTATTCAGAAAAGAGCATTTTAATGCCGCACACAAATTGTTTTGTGCAGATTGGAGTGATGCTGAAAACAAGCGTGTTTTTGGTGCTTGCAGTAATCCAAATTATCACGGTCACAACTACGACTTAATTGTAAAAGTGGTTGGTGTACCCGATCCTATCACAGGATTCGTAATCAATACCAAGGACTTGAGCAAAATTGTTGCAGAAGAAGTTATATCCAGATTTGATCACAAAAACTTAAACCTAGACACCGAGTTGTTTAAAAATTTAAATCCATCTGCAGAAAATATTGCAATTGTGATTTACAATTTATTAAGACCTCGTATTGCTGAGCAATTAGCATTAAAAATTCGACTCTATGAAACAGAAAGAAACTTTGTTGACTACCCCGCTTAGTGAACAAAAAATTGAATTGACCCATTTAATCATCGAAGAAATGGGAGACGAGCATAAAGCTAGTTCTGTGGACACACCAATGCGTGCGGACGCATTTGATAAAACTGATGAAGAGAAAATTGCTTTGATAGCGCCTCATTTTAGAGCCATCATGGAAACATTGGGGATGGACTTAAATGACGATAGTTTAAGAGGTACACCATTGAGAGTTGCAAAAATGTATGTGAAAGAATTGTTCCAAGGATTAAATCCTGCGAACATGCCAAGCATGACTTTGTTTGAAAATAAATTTCAATACAATGAAATGTTGGTTGAAAAAAACATCAATTTTTATACGAACTGTGAGCATCATTTTGTTCCATTCTTTGGTAAAGCACATGTTGCCTACATCAGCAGTGGTAAAGTTATTGGATTAAGTAAGTTGAATAGGTTGGTTGAATATTTTTCAAAACGCCCACAAGTACAAGAGCGTTTAACCATGCAAATTGGTAAAGCATTGCAAACAGTATTGCAAACGCAAGATGTCGCAGTGATGATGGATGCAAAGCATTTATGTGTATCAAGCCGTGGCGTAAAAGATGATAGTTCCAATACCATTACTAATTTTTTTGGTGGAAAATTTCAGGAAGAAAATACAAAAATTGAATTTCTAAAATATATAGATATAACTGATTAGTTGCGTTTGGGTTAGTGGTTTGGATCGTAAGTGAATGGCGGAGCAAAAGCTCCGCCATTTTCATGTCCAATACCTACGCGCAACTATTCTTTCACATATAACTGAATTCATATATTTTTGTAAAAATGAATCACATGTCAAAAAATGCTTTTGTATTCCCAGGACAAGGAAGTCAGTTTTCAGGAATGGGAAAAAATTTATATGAATCTAATACTATTGCTAAACAAATGTTTGAGCAGGCAAATGAAATATTAGGTTTTAGAATTAGTGATATCATGTTTGAAGGAACCGATGAGCAGTTAAAACAAACCAATGTAACACAGCCCGCTATTTTTATACATTCAGTAATTGCTTATTTGACTGCGCCTGCGGAAACAAGCGTTGCCCCTGATATGGTTGCAGGTCATTCATTGGGTGAGTTTAGTGCACTAGTTGCAAATAAAGCATTAAGTTTTGAAGATGCATTGCGATTAGTAAGTATTCGTGCCAAAGCAATGCAAGCCGCTTGTGAAATACAACCATCCACTATGGCTGCCGTGTTAGCACTTGCCGATGAAAAAGTAGAAGAAGTTTGCGCGCAAGTACAAAATGAAACAGGTGAAATAGTGGTACCTGCCAATTATAATTGCCCTGGGCAGTTAGTAATATCTGGTTCGGTGAAAGGAATCGAGGTTGCTTGTGAGCAAATGAAAGCAGCAGGTGCAAAACGTGCCTTGGTTTTACCAGTGGGCGGGGCATTTCATAGTCCATTAATGAATCCTGCAAAAATTGAATTAGCGGCTGCAATAGAAGCGACCCATTTTAACAACCCCATTTGCCCAGTTTACCAAAATGTAACGGCTACTGCAGTATCCGACCCAGCTCAAATAAAGCAAAATTTAATAGCCCAATTAACGGGCGCCGTGCGTTGGACGCAAACCGTTCAAGTCATGGTTGCCGACGGCGCCACCCATTTTACTGAGTATGGTCCAGGCAAGGTTTTACAAGGATTAGTCCAAAAAGTACACAAGGAAGCAGTGGTTGCGGGGGTAAACTAAAAAATAACAGAACTTTTACATCATAATCAAGCCCCTAGCGCAATCTCTAGGGGCTTTTTTTCGTTTTGTTTTTGGGTAGCTATGCCTAATTTACAATAAACAGTTTTACCATATTTTGAAAAAGAGGATACTATATATTTTGTTGGGAGTGATGCTTGCGAATGTGAGCTTAGCTGCTAGTGGAACTTTAAATATAGTGTCGCCAAGTCCCATTTGTGATATTGTAGAATTTTCAGCTACAGCTGGAAGTGGTTTTGGTACTATTACACATTATAAATTATATTTTTCTACAACAATTGGCGGTACCTATACAGAATATTATACCCCAACAAATCCTATTGGGATTAACAGTAAAACCTATGCTACACAAACTGGATACTATAAAGTATATTTCTCTACAAGTCCTTCAGGGGCAGCAGTAGATTTTTCTACGCCAGTTTATGTTGTTGTTAATAGTTCTCCAAGTGCGAGTAATGCTCCAACGAATATTTTGTGTTATGGAAATACAACAGGAGCTGTAAACTTAACAGTATCTGGAGGTACAGTAGCGTATACTTATTTATGGTCAACTGGTGCTACGAGTGAGGATATATCATCATTAACATCTGGTACTTATAGTGTAACTGTTACTGATGCGAACGGATGTACGACAACATCAAGTGCTACATTAACTCAGCCATCTGCTGCATTAAGTGCGAGTAAGACGCAAACGAATGTATTGTGTTTTGGTAATAGTACAGGTGCAATAGATTTAACAGTAACAGGAGGTACAACAGCGTATAGTTATTTATGGTCAAATGGATTAACGACGCAGGATATATCATCATTAACATCTGGTACTTATAGTGTAACT
>SHWT01000066.1 GCA_009693715.1 Chitinophagaceae bacterium | reverse complement strand
CAAAAACCTCACGCAAAACCTCACGCAAACCTCACGCAGAAACAACAAAGGACCCACGATTTAACGTAAGTCCTTGATTTTCATGTAGCGAGACCGGGATTTGAACCCGGGACCTCAGGGTTATGAAGATTTTTTGAGAAAATGAACGCATTGATTTTTAGTTAGTTATGTTTTCACAAAACCGAAATCAACCGATTTCAGTCGAAATTAGGGGGTGTTTTCCTCACGCAGAGGGTTGGACTTATTCTTAGTGTTAAAACTCTGAAAATTGTATGTTTAAAAGCACTAGAATCTCAATAAGTTTGATGTTTTTAGAAGAAAACAGGGTTGTATGTCGTCAAAGAAACTGGATATTGGAGTAATACTATTTTGACCATGAAATGACGCTTATCTCAAAAGGAGGAACTATGACTTCAACTTCAGAAAACCCATCTTTTTTTCTTATAAAATTTAATTTTTTTGAAGTAATTAGTTCCTTACATTTTGAGAATTGGCTAGATACTGAGCGCGCCATAATTTTACCATTCCAAACTTGGTCACTATTATTAGAGATAACGACATTAAAAAATTGATCGCTTTTCGTAGTAAGAAATTCAACGGGCAATCCTTCAATTTTTACTGGTTGGATGTCAGAAATCACTTTATCGAATAATTGTAATGCAGCATTACTAATATCCAGAGTTGCCCCCTCAAACCAAGGAACCATAAATGAAATGAGTTTACCTTTCCCATATTTTTTTTCAATTATCAACGGGTGCCCACTCGAAGTAGTTGCTAAAGACTTTGCATTTTTTGAAAGCCTTGAACGAAAGTAGCGAAAAGGTTCATTGACCATTTTATTGTTATTCAACGACCAAGCTTCCCCTACACGTAACACGGGTTCAATTTCTGCGCCAATAAAGTTAGTATGCTCAGGAGTCAAAACACCAGCGGCACAAATGACAGTGGCTCCATTTTCCATCGCATATTGTAGTTTTTGCATCATGGATTCATCCAGTTTTATTTGATCAAATAAAACAATTACTTTATATGCATCTAAAGTGGTTTTATCGACCTCCGTGGTAAAAATATCAAAGATGTCCCCCCAACGCGAATTCCCCATTGGGCGATGGTTGGATGTTTCAATTTGATTTATTTCTAGTATTTTTTGGGCATGATTTCTATAATCATATTGTCCGAAATTTACAGGATATTCTGCATGATATACATTTTCAACAGAAGGAGCGAACTCCTTAGAAATACTTGATAAAGCAAAGGAAGAAATAGGCGGATTTTCCGATTTATATTTACCGAAAGGAAAAGGATCCATATAAAAATTGCTACCTGGGAAGGCTAACGAAAAAAATCCATCTAAGGCTTTCTGACCTTGTCTGTAGGGTATATTTGCATAATTCCAAACAGTATTTTTAGTTTGCCAGTAAGGAGGTGTAATCCAGCCATGGTCCTCCGGAAGAATAATGGCAACAGGTACATCAGGTACCCCCCTTTCATGTGTTTTAATAAATTTTCCAAAATCATCCATGCATTTAACAAATGCGGTTGGTTGGGCATTTGATTTATCAAAAAAAAGTTCACTTCCCTCTATTCGAAAATGTTCGGCCCCCGAGAACCACGAAACATATAAATGACGTTTGTGATAAAGATGCGGAAGATTTTGAATACAACCATTGATGGCGCCCCACCATAGTGATAAATCAACACCCCACATTTTTCCATATTGCCGAGCCGCACCTCTAAAAAATGATACTCCGGTTTGTAAATCATCCACATCGTCATTGGCACGTTCAATAGATAAAAGAGCAATCTCGGGTTGTTTAGCTAATATATGTGCAGTGTTGGCAAAACCAGCTACGGCCCAATGTGGAATTTTATCCTGATTTTGACTGGCCTGAATGGATTTTCGAAAGTATTTCTCAGTCATTTCATAAGCTTCCCTATGTGTAGTAGGCTTCAAAGATAAAAATTCCTGCGCAAGACCCACTCCGCAGGATTCGTCTTCAAGAATATGTTGCCAAACAAAATTTCCACTTGTTGCTTTTTTGAATTGATTTACAGTTAATTCGACATCAGGTATTGCTCTATTTTTTTGAGTATAATATCTTTGTACGGTTTCAGGATGTGAAAGTTGATAAAGAATGATATTTAATCCTTTAGCTTGTAATTCTGAAATAGTAGATACTGGAACATCATGTAATAATTCAATACCCCAAGTATAACCCCCTTTAATTATCCAATCTAGCAATGGGGAATCTGCTTCCGATGGACGCCATCCAAAAACAATTCGGCAGGTATCCTTTTTTTTATCAGTAATCGCCTTTTGAAACAATAACGGCGGTTTTAAATTAATCTGTTGTCCAGAAATAACTTTGTGAGAGGTTAAAAAAAAGAATAAAAATGAAAAAATATAGGACGGTTTCATTACGAAATCTTTTATTGAACATAATTTTTAGCTAGCCAAAGAATCTTTATGATATGAAAAGATACCCAAGCTGTATAAATCCAAAACTATTGTGTTATCAAAAGTAAAACCAACGGATTTAAGATACAAAGAAACGACCAAGCAAAGCCAATCAAAATTAAGGAAAAAATTGTTGTAACTTAAATTCCTAGTAACTAATCTTATAACATTACTTTTTCCATGTATAAATCAAAGCATCCCCTGGTTTAATGTTAATGTGTTGTTCAGCATTTACAGCAACCCCAGTTTTGAGAATTCTTTTAACATTCGAATCAACTTCAACAAAAGTATCTACATTTTTTTCAAAATCTCTGTTAACAACTACTAAGTAATTATCCCCATTTTTGCTTAATAAGGCCATCAATACTGGGATAGATGTCTGTATTTTTTTTATTTGTAAAGGGAGCGTCACTGGTTCTTTTGAGCTGGTTGTCACACTTACTGCAGGATCATCTTTTTGATAATTATAATGTCGCGTCCATTCTACATTTGCATTAGCAAAAACAAAAGAAAGATTTTTAATTTCGTTATTGATATTACGTAGTTGGGTATAGAATATTGTGGTATCTCCATTTGCATTTACGGGCGTATTAACGTAATCATCTGTACCTTTTGGAACACTATATGTAAAGTATTCAATTCCTTGAGCCCCATAAGCAAGATTTACAAAAACTTGTGCTCTCAAATTAGCTACTGTTGCGGCGGGATATTTAAGATGCTGAGCCGTTACGGCAAATCCCCACCATTTTTTTCCTAGTTTTTTAGCATGGTTTGCTTCAGTTTCTGTGGCTAAAAACCAGCTGTTATATACTCCTGGTGCTATATTATAAGGCCAAGTTGGATAATAATCAAAAGATAAAATTTTTCTATTTATACCAGCATCAAGATATTGAATATCTTCCAAAGGAATATAATTATTGGTGATATATAGAATATGATCTTCATTTGGATCTAATGCCCTTATTGCTTTCCCATGAGCTATAGCTTCGTCAATCGTCCCGGTAAAATTATTTTTATTTCGCTGAGGTTCATCCATAACAGAATAACCTAAAAGTGCTGGATGATTTTTAAAACGCTGTATGGTTTGCGCAAGTTTAGGATGATTTGGATCTGTTTCTGAACTATGTATTATTGTTTTTATACCAACCTCTTGACTAAAATTTAATACTTGTTCTAATTGATCCGCATTTTGATAATAGTTGTAATTAATAGTTAATCCGCAATTTTTAAAATCATCAAATCGTTTTTTGGTTAACTGATCATATTGAACTCCACACCAAGCAATACGCTCTATTTGCTCTCCTGAAGCACTTATAGGAGATGTCCCAAAAAGATCATCGGACATAACTAGAGGCGTTGACTTAATAATTTCAACATCTTTGGTTGTTACCTTACAACTTAAGGTAAAACTTAAAAAGACTGAAAAAAATATAAATAAAAAACTCATATGGTATATTTTTTTTTGAAAATGGTGTATGTAAATCAGCATTTTATGGAGGAATTTAATTTTATTAAACACAATTTAAAAAAATTGAACTAACTATTATAATGTAAGAAGAAAATAGGTATATTAAGTTATACGAAAGGGCCGAAAAATTTACATTAATGCAGTATTTTTCGGCCCAATAATTATTCAAAACTAGTAATACCCGGGATTTTGTTCCTCTGTAATAGCACCAGGATTCCTTAAACGATCGATATGTGTTTGAGGAATTGGACGCAATAAATATTTCCCACTCCCGGCAGCAACATTCGTTCTTGTATCTTGTAAAGGATGAAATTTAGCTACATACTCAATTAGTTTTTCACAACGAACGAGATCCACCCATCTATTCAGTTCCCCCGATAATTCACGTTCCCGCTCATCTAGAAAAAATCCCACTGTTTTATCTAATGAGTTAATGTCATTTGCTGTTATTTTCATATTTGCAGACATATCGCCTGATTGACTGCCTCCATGCACTTCCACAACTTGCCATGGCCTCAATTCATTGTTTTTCCAAGCAGCTCTTTCTCTTACCATGTTGGTACGAGCAACAGCTAAATCATATTTTCCTGCTCGAGCATACCCCTCAGCAGCAATAAGATAGGTTTCAGCTAAACGTGCAAGCACAATGTCCTTTGTTGACCTTGTAGCAGAAGGGTTATTATCAAAGGTTGCAGTACTATTATATCGCTCATTATCAGCATATTTTAATAGACTTGGAATATAAGCGGTACGATCTTCAATTCGTAGTTCCCCAAAATCATCTTGTTGTTGGAGAGTATATACGAAATATCTTTTCTTATATTTATTCTTAATTTGGGTTAAGGTTAATCTTTCAGGAGTAAAAGACACACAGGTATCATTTAAAGCAAAACGTTTTTGACCTGGTACAAAAAGAGTGTTTAAACCCCAGTTATAAGTATTATTATCTGCAGGATTGGTATTTTGCCAAGAGTAAGTACTAGCCGCTCTCGAAGCAAAATGAGTAAAGCGAAATGTTTTATACATTCTTGAATCATACCTATTATAATCATTTATAGTATTTAAACCTGAGTTCACCCCTTCATGTGTGATTGGGCTATATCCAAAAACGTCAAAAGCATGCGGAGTAGGATTGGTATAAACCCAGCGACCCAAAAGATAGTTTCTGCTCGTACTGAGCCCATCAAAATTAATTTTTTGATACCCTGAAGCGCACCAAGCAAACCTTGCATTTTCATTTCCTCTATCAATTGGGAAACTACCTTCGTTAGACATAAAACCTGCTTCATCATCTCCAAATCCATTTAATTCAAAGTTCTTGGAATATTTAATCACCCATATTCTCTCTTTACTTGCTTGTGCAGTTCGATCTGGAGTCATTGAATACGCATTATTAAAATCGTATACATTTACAAAGTTTTGTTCCATCGCAAAAAGACCAGATTTAATCACCTCATCTGCAAAGTAGGCAGCACTATCAGCATCTGAAGAAAGGTATCCTCTTCGAGTTTTTTCTTTAACTGAAGTAGCACTAGCTCTTTCAAGATAGGATTTAGCTAGAAAATGCTGTGCTGCTTGTTTACTCAATCTTCCATATTCAATAGTATTAAAATCCTTCATCAACGACTGGGCGCTTCTAAAATCATTAATAATTTGTTTATAAACTTCAGCAGCGGAAGCCCTTTTGATGTCATCGGCCGCTTCATCAGATGCTTTTAATGGCATTGGAATACCACCAAACTGTTCAGTCAGTGACAACAAACTATATGCTCTAAAAAAATATCCTTCTCCAAGTGCCTGATTATAATCAGCTGACTTCTTATAAAGCGATTCTTTTGTTACGGATGGCAAATTGGTAATAAGAACATTTGCACTATATAGCATTCTATAATTAACTTCCCAAAATACCTTAATTGTTGTTGCATCTAGCGAATTAATTGCAGTAGAATAATTATCGAAAGCCTGATTAGAGGTATTATTATTTCCAGCTACCCCCCACCAAGTATCTGTTCCATATTGGTTCATCCGTAAAAAAGATTGTGTAGCACCTGAACCTTGCCATCTCATTCTAGAATACATTGAGTTAACAAGCGCATTAATTCCATTTTCAGTAGTATAGTATTCTGAAGACACTTTAGAAATTACTGGTTCGTCTAAGAATTTTTTACAACTTTGCAAAAAACAAATAGATAAAACAATTAAAATCGGCTGTACAAGTTTTATAAAAGAAGTTTTCATAATATTTATTTTAAAAAATTTAAGATTAAAATCCAATAGATAAACCTAATATGGTTGAAGTAGGTTGCGGAAGATCGCCAATACCTGAAGCATACTCAGGATCTGTACCAATAAATCGCTTGTTTTTCAATATCAAATTAGGATTTTGTACAGCGATGTAAGCACTTAGCTTATTTAATCTTAGCTTACTTATCATTTTTGCTGGAAAATTATAATTTAAATTGACATTTCTAAGTCTTAAATAAGAGCCATCAACAAATGCTATAGAATTGGTTTCAAATGGCTGACCAACTCTTAATCTTGGATAAGTTGCTGATGCATTTCCGGGAGTCCAGTAATTAATGACTGGCGCGTTATCCCTATCCGAATTCAAGGTTCCGTAATTCATGCCGATGATATTACCAATTTTACCATAAAACATAAAAGTTAAATCCAGCCCTTTATAGCTAAAAGTATTTGTTATGGCTCCAATAAATTTAGGGCGAATTTGTCCTAGTATCATACGATCTGAAGCTGTAATTTTATCATCCCCATTTAAATCACGAACCAATACATCCCCATTTTTATATTTTAATATTCCTTCTGCCTTATTTTTTTTATCAATTGTAGCCTGATCATCTGGATTCACAAGTGGATCCAGAATTTTCATATAGTCATAAAAATAAAGTACGTTTAATGGCTGCCCAATAAACCATCCGTTATCAATATCATCCCCTTCTTTATAAATTTTATCTATAGCTTCTTTATTGTAAGAGAAAGTAAAGTCGGTTGTCCATTTGAAATCTTTTTGTTTAATATTTATGCTTGATAACAATAATTCAATCCCTTTATTTGAAGTTTGACCAATATTTTGTATAATATCCTCAAGACCCGCTGCAGCAACAGGTAGTTTTCTTGGCATAATCAAGTCCGTAGTTTTGGATGAATAAACGTCTATTGTTCCTGAGAGTATCCCTTTAAATAACTCAAAGTCAAGGCCGATATTAGATTGCCCTGTTTTTTCCCATCTTAATGTGGTATTCAAGGATCTTGGTGCATAACCAAAGAGTGGTGTTTCAATACCACCTAAAGTTTGCTGAAAAAGGTAGGCGGTTTTCCTAAGTGACCCAAGTGTTTGACCAGGTGACACCGCAGAGTTGCCCGTTACACCATAACCAACGCGCAATTTTAACTGATTAATAAATTCAATATCTTTGATGAAATTTTCTTCATTTAACTTCCATGCAAACGCAAAAGATGGAAAATAATCATATTTATTTCCTGTTGAAAATACAGATGACCCATCAATACGCAATGAACCCGTGAGTATATATCTATTTAAATAACTATAGTTGAAACGACCAAGATAGGATTCCAAAGAAGAATTATTTAAGGCAGAAGAAACCCTTCTGTTATCAGGGTAACCAGCCATATTATACCATTTCTGATATGGAATTTCATTATTGTCTCCACCAGCATATAAACCTTTATTTGTGAAAGTTTGGAAACTATTTAAAACCGTTGCCGATAAAGAATGTTTTGGACCAAGTTCGGGTTTGTAATTAAGGATATTTTCCATCAAATAACTAGCGCTTGAAGTAACTGAATAGTCTGCTCGATTTACCCCAATTCCTAATGAAGTTTTATTACCAAGTCCCCAAGAAGAATACTGCCCATTAAACTCCCCATCATTTGCAAAAGAACCATCATACGAGGCTTGAAGCTTGTAAGAGAACCCGCTGCCCAGTTTAATATTAGTAGTCAACGTTTCTAAAAATCTAGAACTATTGGCTTCTCTTGTCCGACCATTTTGATTTAAAAGTGGATTTAAAAAAGATCCAATCCCTGAATCATTACCAGGCAACATATTAATACTTCCATCTTCTAGATAAGGTTTTGAAATGGGTATGAGATTGAAGCTAACATTATTTCTTGCTCCAAAAGTACTATTACCATACCCCTTACTCGGATTTTCTGATAACACATTCGAGGAAGAAAAAGTAATTGTCAGCCAATTCTTAACCGCATAATCAATATTTGCACGAAGACTATATCTTTTATATTCATCAAAGATGCCAAAACCTCTATTTCCATAATACCCCCCTGCTATAAAGGTTCTAATATTTTTTTCACCGCCAGTAAAACTCAGCTGATGATCTGTAACCAAGCCCTGACGAAAAAGAATATCTTGCCAATTCGTACCTTCTAATTTATTAGCATCATAAATACCCCCAGCCCAAGCAGCGTCAATAAATGACCTAGTGTAAGGATCAAAAGGAACAACACCAACAGAACCATTTGAATATGGCCTCATGGTTTTGTCCGCTGCAAGGGTAGGATTAAGGGGGTCAGCATATAAACCCTGAGACCAATTATACCATCTATTTCTTTGCAAGTATTGTGCTGGGTTCATATATGGTTGCAAATTGCCTGCCGTCTGAAATGCAACTGATGAATTGTATTCAAATTTTCCAGGAGAATTATAATCACCTCTCTTTGTAGTTATTAAAACAACTCCATTTGCAGCTCTTGATCCATACACAGCAGTAGCTGAAGCGTCCTTTAATACTTCCATACTCTCAATATCAGAAACAGGGAAATCACTAAGATCTGCACCTGCGATTGGAACACCGTCCACTACAAGCAAAGGATTATTAGATGCTGTAATAGATCGTTTTCCTCTAATTAATAATGAAGATCCTCCCCCAGGTAAATTACTTTCAGAAACTAAAACACCGGCAACTTTACCCATAATAGCTTTTGCTGCATCATTTAATGCCATTCTAGACATATCTTTTTGTTTCACAGTTGCTACCGACCCTGTAAGATCTCTTCTCCTTGCAGTGCCATACCCAATTAATACAATCTGATTTAAATTATTTACACTCTCTTTCATAATCACATTGATTACTTTTAAATCATTGATTTGAATTTCTTGGTCTTCATAACCTACATAACTAAAAACTAAAGTTCCTTTTGTATCATTAATTGAAATTTCATAATTACCATTGGCGTCCGTTTTCACTATGTTATTACTGCCCTTTAATTTAATAGTAGCTCCAACTAATGTTTTGCCATCTGCAGCTGTTACTTCACCATTAATGACAATGGGGGCAAATACTTGAACGTCCAATAACATAGGTGGAGTATCTATTATATTTACTTTTTTTAAAACAATGGTATTTCCAACAATGGAATAAGTTAGTGGTTGCTTTAAAAAACAAATTTTTAAAACTGTCTCCAAACTAGCGTTTTCGACATTTAGAGTCACTTTATTAGCTTGTTTCATCCATTCTTCATCGTAAAAAAATACATAAGATGATTGTTGTTTGATTTGAGTAAATACCTTTTCTAAGGGTACATCTTTCTCAGAAATAGATATTTTCTGGCTGAAAACCGTAGCACTTCCACTCACGGAAAAAACAAACATAAATAAGGCAATTAGTCTCATAGCTAGCCATTTTCTTGAAATTTCCACACTTTGCGGAAAGGAATTCGTTTTAAAAATCATAATTTTAATTTTAGTTCAGGTTTTACAATAGTACAGTCCTCCAAACGATTGTTATATATTGGTTTAACTCAAACTATTCGCCGGGGAGTGTTAGTAGCACAACCCGGTTTTTATTTAAGTCAACTAATCAATTACCAGTTTACCATTTAGTAAAGCACATTTCAACTCACTTTCATTCAATACCTTTACCACTTGTGACAAATTAGCTGATGTTGCAATTTGACCACCAAATTGTCGATTAGGTATAGATTTATTGAACACAATTTCAACATTATACCATCTTCCTAATATATTCATTAATTCCTCAACACTTGTACCACTAAAGCTAAAGAAGCCGTTTTTCCAAGCCATAACAGATTCTATATTTGCCCCATTCAATACTTGAATTTCATTAGCCACCTGCGCTTGCTGGCCTGGTTTGAGTATAAATGTCCCCGCCCCCTTTATAATTTTGACCGAACCTTCTAATAATGTAACTTTTATATTTTTATTATCGTTGTAACTATTTACATTAAAATGAGTACCCAGCACTTCTATATTTAGACCATTACTAGCAACTATAAATTTTTTTGTGAGGTTTTTAGCTACTTCAAAATAAGCTTCCCCTGTTATCTCCACTTGTCTTTCATCACCCACAAATGCAACTGGATATCGAATTGAACTTTGACTATTCAGCCAAACGATACTTCCATCATTTAATCTTAAAGAGATTACTTTACTTCCTCTAGGATTATACAAAGTATTATAGGCAATTTGTTTAGAAGTGCCTTTGTAAACAATTTGACCATCTTCCGTTTTCATCACATTCACTGCTCCTTGACTAGCAACAAGTGTTCCACTGCTAATACCATCTAATGCAACAATTTGCCCATTAGCGAGGGTAATTGTGGCCTTAGAACTTGAAGGAGCCATAACATCTTTTTTTACAATAGATTGATTTACAAGTGTTTTTGAACTTGGTTTAGTCACATAAAAATACGTTCCAAAAAAAATGACGAATAAAACACTGGCAGCTGCAACCATTCGAAAAATAGGTTGTCGATAAAAAGGGATAATTTTTACTCCTTGACCCACCTTTTCTCTAAATTCCTTCAACATACTATCGGTAAAAATGACTACATCATTATCATTAATAGTTTGATTACTAATAGTTTGATTACTAATTTCAAGTTGATGGTACCACTCATCTAGTAGCTTCAATTCTGCATCAGAACAAGTAGCATTTTGGTATTTAGTTAGTATTTCAAGTATTTGTTTGTTCATATGCTTTAGACTCAAATTAATAAGTTCTACTACTATAGTACAGCTGTAAACGATTCATCCGTTACTTCAAAAGCCCTTTTTTATGAATTTTTAAAAAAAAACTTAAAAGTGACTATTTGAGCATTACCTTTAAAATGAAATGGAATTAATATAAATTAATTATTGGTAAACGAAATTTAAGCATATCGATTCTTATTTGCAATACTCAGACGCTTCGCTTGTTTTGCTATGGCAAAAAGGAGATGAAAAGGCATTCGATTGCTTATACAAAAGGTATGTAATATACCTAATCAATATTGCGGTTAAAAAAACCAATACATTAGAAGATGCCAAAGACTGTGTTCAAGAAGTTTTTATTAGCATCTACAATCGGAAAAAATTTTTACACCCCCTCATTTCTTTAAAAGCCTATTTATATAAAACGCTTCAAAATAAAGTTTACAATTTCAAAATCAAGGAACTTACCAGAAATCAGTATGAACAAACCGCAGCCAATCAAATAAATCATACGGTAGATGATGTGATTGAAAATTATAAATCTAAAGAACTTCAAAGCATTGTTAAAGAAGCAATCAATCAACTCCCCCCAAAATGTCGAAAAGTATTTTTAATGAGCAGGGAAGAACAAATGCCTTACAAAGAAATTGCATCTCGATTAAATATTTCTATCAATACAGTTGATCAACATATACAAAAAGCATTACGCAAATTACGAATGTCTAATATAATTTA
>SHWT01000065.1 GCA_009693715.1 Chitinophagaceae bacterium | reverse complement strand
CAAAACGGACCTGTTCAAACAGGCCATTTGTCTTCATCATTAGCGCACTTAGGTAATATTGCCTACCGCTTAGAGCGCCAATTACAATTCGATCCAGTAGCAGAAAGATTTATAGGCGAAGGTGAAAACGAAGCGAATGCTATGCTAAGTAGGGATTATCGTGCGCCTTATTTATTGCCGGACGTGATTTAGTTTTTTGCTAATTAACATATAAAAATTAGATACATCCTATGTAATAACATCAGTTGGTCTGATTCTTTTATAGTTTTTTGTTAATGATAGGTGCGCAACAAATTTTTTACATTATCTGATACACTCGTCAATATGTTCCTCAGAAACATTCTTTTTTAGGTGAGCAAATTTTGATTTACCTGACATGTATTCACGGTATTTTACTACTGCGTCGCCAATATTATAATCGGTAGAGGTTTCGGAAAATGGCACAGCCATTTTTTCATAGTGAATATTAATTCAAATGAAAAAAAAAGAGACCCCTATTGCTAGAGGGCTCAGTCGTATTTTTCAAACTTAAAGACAAACCAATCTAATTAGGTTTTACATCTGAGTTATTAATTTCAGCAATAATTAAATATTTACCATTTTGCTTTTTCCAAACACTTATAAAAATTGAAAGACGGCGTAATGAAACAAAGCCGGCAGTCCTTAAAAAAATTACATCAATCCCGCTTCAACTTTCTAGGAATTTTTTCAGTTGCCATAGCTGCATGATAAATATAGGAAGCCATTATGGTAGCATTCTTCATTAAGTCTTCTGGTTGAATACCTTCAAGATAATCAAGATTAGTATGTCCTGCAGTACCTGGAGTTCTATCTTGTAAATATTGAAATCCTGGAAGACCCACTTCATCAAAAGAAACATGGTCTGTACTGCCCAAACTTTGATTAGACACCATAGTCATACCTAAGTCACGAAAAGGCTCCATCCATGCAGTAAGCATAGTGCGAGCCGCTTCATTGCCTTGTAAATATATCCCACGATATTGTCCTGCACCATAGTCTTGATTAAAATAAGCAGATAAAAGTTCATACTCAGGTTTAATACCAATAGCTTTATTACGCGGGTCACCAAAATGTTTTTGTACATAAGCACGAGAACCATATAGCCCTTGCTCTTCCCCCGACCATAATGCTATTCGAATAGTACGCATAGGTTTTACCCCTAAGGTTTTAAGTATGCGCATCGCCTCCAATGCGACTGCTGTTCCAGATGAATTATCACTTGCATTAGAACTACCATGCCAAGTATCAAAATGTGCGCCTACCATTACTATGCCTTCTTTTGGATCGGTACCAGGAATTTCACCAACTAAATTCAAAGCTTGTTCTACTTTGTCTCCTATTTTATTTTTAATCTCTACTTCTATTTGAACTGGAATGCCTCTCTTTAAAATACGATACATTCTATTATAATGTTCAGGGGTCACTGCTAAGATTGCTGATGAGTTTCGCATCCCTGCTGCACTCCATCCATCATCTCTCACGCCCGGACGAGAATAGCCAGGTACAATGCCTAAACGATTCCCATCAGTTTGTAAAACTACTGCTACATTTTCTGATTTTAAAAAAGCCATACGTTCTAATGCTGTAATTAATGTTGGGTTACGAATAACTCTTGTTGGGCTCGATTTAATGGGTGTAATAGCTGTCTTTTCAAGTGCGATGAGTTCTTCGCTATTATAACGATGCACTCCATTTGTAAGTGTTTGAAGATCTATTACAGCAGGACTTGAAATAAGAACAGCCTTGCCTTTTAACTTACCTCTATAGGTTTCAAAATCTTCTTTAGTTTGTAAATCCACAACAATTGCATCTGCGTTTATTTTTCCTAGTGTACTAGATGTATAAGCAATTGGATAAGCATTAAGTGGCATATAATCAGGTGCAACCATATGTGCCGATACATATTCATTATCCCAGGTCACACCATAGTCCATATAGGCTTCGCTATTTACCTGACTTAATCCCATCTTTTTCATTTCATCCAATGCCCATACTTGCGCGCGCTGCATATCGCGAGATAAAGTTAGTCTTGCTCCTAAAACATCTACTATATAAGATTCATATTCCATCACTTTTGAATGTTGTAAGCCTTCCTCACGAATACGCGCCACCATTGCCCAATCCACTAAACCAGGAATGGTAAAAGCAAAGGACGAAGTAAATACAAGTACAAAGGAAAATATACGAATGTATTTGTTTTTAAAAAAGGGCTTCATGGTAGCTGAAATTTAGTGTTAAAAATGCATATATACTAGATTGAATATACTGAAAGATTCTCAGATTAATTGTTTCCTATAATTATTATAGGGTAGCGGAATAACCTCAAAAAGTTCTTTAATTTATTATGCTCATTTTAGACATATAAATTATTATCATGATTGGCAAGAGGTACGGTCAGGGTTATGTTTTCAATATTTTTTCAAAAAATTTTGTATTTATTGGCGTTAATAAAGTCTTTATTCCACTTATTAAGGGTGGCTTCGGATATACGGTGTTTCAGGCAAAGCGCTACAATGGAGTATTCCTCTCGCTTAGCTTCCATTAAGATTGCTAACTTTTCTTCTGAGGAAAATAGTCTCCTTGTTTTAGGACGGATCTCTTTAATGGAGTTCTCTGTAGATTTTTTTGGCTTCTGTTTCATGTCAATTTTGGTTTAATTGTTAATGATGAAAACGCTCTACTAATTAAGACTATATTTTGTCCACTTTATACTAACGATTTATAAGTATAGTCTATTTCAATGATTAAATAAGAGTCTTTGAAATGGCAGTGATTACAAGAATTGTAAATAGAACTACTGCGTTAGAATTGCAATAGAGTGAGTGATTTACTTTTAAAAGGTAAGTAAAATTTCAATCTATTATAGATTAAACTTTCTGCGTGCCGAAAATACCCCCCTAAAATCGGTTAAATTCGTTCGTTTTCCGTTTTGTTAAAACATAACTTACTACAAATCAACGTCTTCATTTTCTCAAAAAATATTCATAAACAAATTCCTTAACTTTAAATATAAATGTTAACTATGGAACGTCGACAACTCCTCAAACAATCGGTATTCGCTTTAGCAGCTTTCTCCTTCTCAAGAAATAGTTATGCAAAAGAAGAAGCAGCTTTATTAGCGCATCATCCTTTAAATAATGCCACAGATATTATCAGATTAGGCCAAAATGAGAATCCCCATGGTCCATCATCTATGACAAAAAAAGCAATGTTGGAAGCTATTTCCAGCTCCAATAGGTACCAATTGGATTTGAATGGGGAAGTAAGAACAGCAATTGCTAAACTAACTGGCCATAGTAAAGAAAATATTAGTCTAGGGGCTGGTTCTTCCGAATTATTGGGTGTCGTTAGTTTATGGGCCGCTTATCAAAAAGGGAATGTAGTTGCCTCAGAACCAACTTTTAAATTATGGATGCCTGCTGCAAGAAAAATGGGTTTAGTAACTAAGCTTGTTCCTTTGACTAATACAAAGCACAATGATTTGCAAAGACTGATCGATACAATTGATTCCCAAACAAAAATGGTTTATTTATGTAATCCTAATAATCCAACAGGAACGGTAAGTTCAAAAATAGATTTAGAGCAGTTCATTAAAAAAATAGCCCCTGAGGTTATTATACTATTAGATGAAGCCTATACCGATTATTATGATAGCCCCTCTATGTCCTATTTGGTAAATGCCTACCCAAATGTTGTCATTGCTAAAACATTCTCCAAGGTGTATGGAATGGCGGGTGCACGAATTGGTTATATACTAGCGCATGCTAACACTATTAAACAGTTAAATGAATTTCAAGCGTGGGCAAATGCAGGCCCTTCCGCTGTTTCTATGCAAGGTGCTATAGCTGTGATGAAAGATGAGGCTTTTATAAATTTCTGTAAAACTGAAAATATAAAAGCGAAATCAATTTTATACAATGGGTTCGATAAAATTGGAATCGCGCATATTAAATCATATACTAGTTTTGTATATTTTGACACTGCAACCTATCAAAAAGATATACCAGCTTTATTACTTGCAAATAATATTATTGGGGCCAGATCTTTTGAACAAAACAGCAGTTGGTTAAGAATTAGTATTGGGACTACTACTGAAATGGAAAAAGTAGTTCAGGCTTTAATTTAAGGGTTGGCTGAGATTTAGATTGTAGTTGCATCTTTCGAGAAAAAGGGGAGCCACACTGGACAAAACTTTTGTATTTTTACCTCTGTGTCATGAAAACACCCCCTGAAATCGGTCCAAATCGGTTGATTTCATCTGAATGTCCAGCTTCCCTCTTCCACCTCCGCTTCCAATTCTCCCAAATCCCATCCGCAATAGCCGATAAAAAGTTGAATTTCTTTTTGATTGGCACCTCTGGTGTTGATGGCTTCGATCACCTGCTCCATATTACCACCCAAATAAAGACCATTGGGTATTTCTTTGCACCCATCAATGAGATCGGGTCGCTTGTGCAATATAAAGAGGTGTTCTCTATCAACTGGGCCGCCATCCATCAGTGGAAATGGTTTACTGTGATTGAATTCAATTAGTTCATGTAACGACTTTTCAAAGGATTTATTGGTTACAAACCCTATACTTCCGGCTTCATTGTGTTGAACGAGCAGAATGGTTGTATTCTCGAAGAAACTGCCAATCAACGCCGCAGTACTATTGATATATAATCCGGCTTTTAAATCCGTCATAAGTTTACAAATTATTATGCTGGCAATTTACAAAAGCCTAATTAAAAATTGGAAACCGATCATTATAGCGCTTAGTTTGTTAACTAGAATTTTAAGGTATACCCAATAATTGGTAAGGCACCCACAGAAGTACTATTTTGGAAGCGCATGAACCCAAAATCCCAACTGGAAGTGAGTCTTATATTTCTAAATGTTGCAATGTAAATGGTATTATCTGTGTTATTGCTTAAAAAATAACCCTCCCCCTGAAATATCCAATTACGCGCAATTCTTTTCATCCCAGCGAAATAGCCAGTGGGCTTGGGTGCCCAACCAAAGCCATTACCAGCATACGCCCATCCAGTACCAGCACTTAAATTTCCTTCAGAATTTCCATAGGTGTATACAACAAATGGTAAAGCGGCAGAAACATTAGAACCAAAAGTCTTACCATTTATCAGTAAAAATATACTACCTATAGCAATATGTGATTGCGTATTAATTTTAAATGAGTATTTAAAATTAGGCATCAAAACTGGAGAAGCTGTAAATAAAGAAGTGAATAATAAGCCGCCCACGCCTACAGATAAATTTTCAGTTACACCCATTTGCAAAGTATTGTACTCGAAATCAAGATTATTCCAATAAACTTCCCCTTTGGTTTGAGGCAATGCTGATGGTCCAAATAAATACCTACTATAATGTGGATTTGCAAAAGTTCCTTTTGAAGTCATTTTAATTTCTTTTATTTTAGAAACACCCATTTTTCTAATTCGGTCTGGCCCCATTGCTGGATTATCAATATAATAATAATCGGCTGTAATACTATCTAGCTTTCCGCTTCTATTGGTGCCGTCCTTTATTTCGAAATTATAGGTTTTACCTAGCAATAATATTTTATTATTTTGAGCGATTAGCTGAAAGCTTGAAAAAATAAATAGAATAAATAGTAATATATATTTCATAAATGCAGGTTTAGAAAAGATTATAATCCATTTCAAGTAATAAAATAAGAGTCTGAGATATCATAGTGATTACAAGAAGTGTAAATAGAGCTGTTACGTTAGAATTGCAATAGAGTTGGTGATTTACTTTTAAAAGGTAAGTCATATATTTTAATATTTAATGTACTCCACCTCATTTAGTACATTATTATATTATAAACATGACATGATTTTCAGATTCTTCTGCGTGCCGAAAACACACCCTGAATTCGACTGAAATCGGTTGATTTCCGTTTCGTGAAAACATAACTCCCTACAAATCAACGCCTTCATTTTTTCAAAAAATCTTCATAACCGGGAGGCCATGGGTTAAAATCACGGTCTCGCTACTTGAAAATCAAGGACTTACGTTAAATCCTGGGTCCTTTGTTGTGTGCCGAAAACATCGTTCCAAATCGAAGTAAAACTAATAACTAATAGGACTTGTTTGTATATTAATTCCAAACTTGTGTTGATGAAAAAACACCTGGGGGAAAGGCCGATTTAACAAATGGAAGAGAAAAAAATAAATTTTAGAATGCAAAATCATAGGATTTTACCTAAATTTAAAAGTATTTTAAAACACTGGCATATGAAATATTTTAGGACAACATTTTTTTTAACTGCAATGATGATTTTTTCTTTTTCCATGGAATCCTGTACTAAAAATACTGACCAGCCAGCTGCTGCAACCGCTTCTCCAAAAGATACCTGGACAATTATTCAAGACAATATTTTCACACCTACCTGTGCAACAAGTGGTTGCCACGCATCTACCAGCGATGCTACCTATGCTCAGCATAACCTACTGTTAACTTCAGCTAATGCATACGATAATTTAATTAATATCATTTCAAAAAATGCTACAGCAAAAACAGCCGGCCTAGTAAGGGTAAAGCCGGGTGATTATATAAGTAGTTTGTTGTACAAGAAAATTGATTGTCAGACATCCTCTCAATACGGTGCTTTGATGCCATTGGGGGGTAATAATTTGACCCTGGGACAGATAGAATTTATCAAACAATGGATCATAAAAGGTGCACCCAAAAAAGGAAGTGTTGTTGATGAAACCATACTGGCTAATAATGCAGTATGCAGTCAGACTTTTCTACCCATGCAGGCACCCGCCGCTGCAGAAGGGTTTCAATTAGCGATCAATACGTTCACAGTAAGTCCCAATACAGAACGCGAAGTGTTTGTAAACAGAAAAACCCCCAATACTACCACGGTGTACGTAAATAAATTTACCATGCAGGGGCGGCCTAACAGCCACCATTTTGTTTTATATGGTTTTCAAAGTACTACATCGTTGCCACCCGTAAACACAATGAGGGATTTGTATAATGCAGACGCTAGTATCAACATAATCACTTTTGCACAAATGCAGAATCATATATTTCTGGGTGGTGGGACAGATGTAAATACAACCTATACATTTCCTGCAGGCGTTGCCCTGAAAGTTCCCGCGGGTACAGCGCTTGACCTGAATGCCCATTATTTTAATAAACAGACTACCAATTTAACTGGCGAGAACTATATCAATATGTATACAGTGTCTCAGGCAAACGTTGTAAAAGAGGCGCAGTCTATAAACTTTGCCAATTATAATTTTTCTATTCCGGCTAGTTCACGCAAAACAATTAGTACCGATTATACATTTACCAAAGCAGTAACCGTAATTACACTTACCTCGCATTTTCACAAGTTGGGGGAGAAATTTCAAATTAAAATTCTGGGTGGAACGAGAAATGGAGAGGTCGTTTATGAAAATACAGATTGGGAACACCCCATAGTAATCAACCTTGCCACACCGATTCAGCTGAAAGCAGGAGAAGGATTGACCAGTGTGGTGACCTATAACAATACCACTAATAAAATAGTGAATTTTGGATTAACCAGTGAGGATGAAATGAATATAATTTTCGGGTATTACTATTAAACATCTGGTACAATTATAATGTGTCAGCTCTTTGTGAAAAACCGAAAAGCTATATTCCAGAAATAAAGGTGGTACAGGTATCATTAGTTTAATATTAAGTTTGTTTACAGGGAAAAGGCAAAAAGATTATTTTTAAACAACGAAAAAAACCAATGACAAAAAGTAAACATTTCTACATCCGAAAAACACATCGCTGGCTCGGTCTACTACTCGGTATTCAGTTCCTTATGTGGACCATAAGTGGTCTATATTTCAGTTGGAGTAATATCGATGAGGTACATGGTGATTTTCAAAAAAACAATGCTCCATTGCTTTCAATTAACACTGCTCTAGTTTCACCAACTATAGCACTAGATACGATTAAGAAAAATAGTAAAATTGATTCAATAATATCAATTCAATTAATTGAAATATTAGGGAAGCCCATCTATCAAGTAAGTTTTTTAAGTGCTGCTCACCATCAGGCTAATGAAAAACATACTATGCAGGTAATGAACCAACTTGTTAATGCAGAAACAGGTAAACTTCGTGGTCCTTTGACAGAAGAAGAAGCTATTAAAATGGCTACATTAAGATTTACTGGTGAGCCCAAAATTAAATCTGTTGCGTACCTAACTAAAATAAATAAACACCATGAATACCGTGAAAATCATCTGCCAGCGTATGCTATAACTTTTGATCATCCGACAAATACGACTGTTTATGTAGCAAGTGAGTTAGGTACTGTTCAAAAATTTAGAAATAATAAATGGAGAATTTTTGATTTTCTTTGGATGATGCACACTATGGATTACGAGGGTCGTGATAATTTTGGAAATACACTGCTTCGTATTTTTTCTGTTTTTGGATTGATTACTGCATTAAGTGGCTTTGTATTATTTTTTATCAGTGCCAAATGGAACCGATAGAAAGTATGTCAATAAGGTTCCAACAATGCTATTCCACCCATTCACCCCTTTTTTCCTAAGAGTCAGCAAAATTCGATTTGATTGTTTATTGTAAAAGCTGGGATTGTTCCTAGAATGTTAAACAGTCTTTATAAAATTGAATAAATACAACCATTTATCACTAATTTTGTTATTATTTCTATGAGTAAAGGCACTGTTATATTTACTATTTTATTTTTTGGATGCTTAGTCAATTCCAATGAAACTTTTGCTTGTAAAATGAGCAATGGGAAACTAGCGTCCGCTCAATCAAATCACGGTAGTGCTGAAAATAATAAAAAAGAAAGTTGCTGTAAAAAACAAGATAATCCAAAACAAGAGCACGATTGTAGTAAAAAATGCGAAGATCACAAGTGCGAGTGTCCTAATTATAGTATGCAAACTTTTCTAAAATTGTCTGAACAGGATTTAATCTCTTCTAATAAATTTGATACAAATAAGTTATATCCTATCTTGAAACTATCATTTTATAACGATGTTTATATTTCAATTTGGCAGCCTCCTAAAATTGTTTAATCAATAACAATTTAAATTCAAGTTGTCCGCTTGAAGATCCTTTTTTTAAAAATAAAAAATAAATTATGAAATCAATAAAACTATTGATGGCTTCTGTCATTATATTATTTGCAACTATTGCAAACGCTCAATCAAATTCAAGTATTAACAAAGTGTTGAACGCATATATTCAACTAAAAGATGCGCTTGTGAAAAGCGATGGCACCAGTTCGTCTAGTGCTTCAAAAACACTTTTAACTAGCATTCAAGAAGTAAACATGAATGAACTTAACACAGAAACCCATACCCAGTGGATGAAAGTGGTTAATGAATTAAAGGAAGATGCTGAACACATCAATGAAACTAAAGAAATTACGCATCAAAGAGATCATTTTATGAGTTTGTCAACGAATTTATACTCAGTAATTAAAGTTTCAAAGTTAGGAACTCCTGTCTTTTATGAGTTTTGTCCAATGGCAAATAAAGGTAAGGGAGCGAATTGGTTGAGTTTAGAAAACAAGATAAAGAATCCATATTATGGTAATCAAATGCTAACCTGCGGTAAAGTAGTTGAAACCATTCAATAACAAAGTGAAAATGAAATTAAATAAATTATCTATTTACCTTGTTGTAGTTAGCGTCTTTTGTGCTACGCTTAATCTTAATGCTCAAAAGGTGGTTAGGTATGATCTACATGTAAAAGACACCTTGGTGAATTTTACAGGGAAAACCAAAAGAGCAATTGCTGTTAATGGACATATACCTATGCCAACTTTGACTTTTACACAAGGGGATACGGCGGAAATTCACGTATATAATGAGTTGAAGGAATCTACTTCTTTACACTGGCATGGTCTTATTTTGCCTAACAAAGAGGATGGCGTTCCTTATTTAACACAAATGCCAATCGAACCAGGTACCACACATATGTATCGTTTTCCTATTGCACAAAATGGTACACATTGGTATCATAGTCATTCAGGATTGCAAGAGCAAATTGGGATGTATGGTTCAATGATATTGAATAAGAGAAACGATGACCTTACTTTTAGAAAAGGGATAGATGACTTACCTACTATACCAGTGGTAATTAGTGAGTGGACGGATTACAATCCAAATAATATTCACCGAATGTTGCATAATGCAACTGACTGGTTTGCAATTAAAAAGGGAACTACGCAAAGTTATGCAGAGGCTATAAAAGAAGGTCATTTTAATACCAAAGTTAAAAATGAATTTAAGAGAATGTTGGCAATGGATGTAAGTGATGTGTATTATGATAAGTTCTTATTGAATGGAAACCAAGAAAGTCAATTGTCGCAATTTAAAGCTGGAGATAAGGTAAGATTGAGAATATCTAACGGCGGAGCATCAACCTATTTTTGGTTAAACTATGGTGGCGGAAAATTTCAAGTAGTGGCTAATGATGGAAATGATGTTGAGCCCGTTGAAGTAGACCGATTGATCATTGCTGTTTCTGAGACCTATGACATTGTTTTGACTGTTCCTGAAAAGAATAAATCATTCGCATTTCAAGCTACTTCAGAAGATAGAATTAATCGAACATTAATGTATGTGGGTGAAGGTGAAAAACAAATAATGGCACCCGTACCTAGATTGAAATATTTTGAGGGCATGAAGATGATGAACTCTATGATGAAAATGAATGGGGATTTAGATGATATGGGAATGCAAATGAGTTTAAATCAAATGGATATGAATGTAGTGATGTATCCAGAAATCACAGGTCCATCAAGTGCTCAGCTAAAATCCAGTGAGAAAGACCAATACAATAGCAATGCATTATCGGATATCGTGACATTAAATTATGCAATGTTGAAGTCTCCACACAATACTACGCTTCCTAAAGACGCGCCAACAAAAGAAATAAAGTTTGAATTGTCAGGTAATATGAATAGGTATGTATGGAGTATGGATAATAAGGTTGTCTCTGAATCTGACAAGATTTTAATTAAAAAGGGCGAGAACGTTCGAATGATTATTTATAATGGTTCCATGATGCGACATCCGATGCATTTGCATGGCCATGACTTTAGAGTACTCAATGGACAAGGTGAAAATGCACCTTTAAAAAATATCATTGACATTATGCCCATGGAGACCGATACCCTTGAGTTTAATGCCAATATGGAAGGAGACTGGTTTTTTCATTGCCATATATTGTACCACATGATGAGTGGAATGGGAAGGATTTTTAGTTATGAAAATCAAGCACCTAATCCATTAATTCCGAATCCTAAATTTGCGCAAAAAAAATTATTCGGCGAGGACAGAAAAGTACACTTAATGGCAGAAAATGATTTTGCTAGTAATGGGAATGACGGTATGGCAATGCTTCAAAATACAAGATGGAGTATTGGTTCTGAATGGAGATTGGGTTATAACGATATGCATGGGTACGAATCAGAAACTCACATTGGAAGGTATATAGGTAAAATGCAATGGATAATGCCATTTATTGGATTTGACTGGAGATACAGAAAATTACATGACGGAGAATCCGAGAAAAACCTATTTGGTCAAGTAAATACCAAAGATGAACGAAGGCAAATAAGTGTGGGACTTGCCTATACTTTGCCAATGCTTATAACTTTTCAAACTGAATTGTATCAAGACGGTAATTTAAGAATGCAATTAATGAGAGAAGATATACCGCTTTCAAAAAGAATGAGGGGCGATTTTATGGTTAAT
>SHWT01000064.1 GCA_009693715.1 Chitinophagaceae bacterium | reverse complement strand
TGGTGGTTCAGAATCGGGGCCCTTGCCTACAATACCCGGCCATGTTGCGTTGTGTAATTTTGGATAATTGTTTTTCATATGGTTTCGTTTAAATGTTTTTTAATAAATGCTAATCCGTTTTCAGCAATATCCCAAGGAGATGAATATTCTCGCCACACATTGATGGCATTCGCAAAGTCTGGATCATTGCGCGAAAAAGCTTCAATGGTAAACCAGCCTTTATATTGAATAGATTTTAATGTTGAAAAAATATCCTCCCATTGTACATGACCATCACCTGGTGTGCCCCGATCGTTTTCACTAATATGAACATGTGATAAAACTGGACCAATGGTTTGTAGTGCAACGCTATTTTTTTTCTCTTCTATATTTGCGTGATGCGTATCATACATGGCTTGCACGTTTGGATGATCTGCTAATGCAACTAATGTTTTTAATTGATCCATCGTATTACATAAATAACACTCGAAACGGTTAAGTGCTTCTACCGCTAATGTAATGCCCGCTTGCTTTGCATGTTCGCCTGCTGCATGTAACACTTCGGCACATAATGCATATTCAATTTGTTGGGGAGGTTGTTTTGTAAATACACCATGGGCAGAATGAAAAGGACCACATAATATTTTTGCGTTCATATCATGCGCGCGGTCAATACCCCATTTGATTCTGTCCAATGCTTTCGCGCGCACAGCGGGTGATGGATCCACTGGATTCTCAGCTGAACCTACCACAAAAACGCTCACGGTTTCAAGTCCTATATTTTTTGCATAGGCACCTAGGCGACTATATGCTTTTTCGTCAGGTGATCCCACCAAACACTCAACACCATCGTAACCAATTTTTTTTAATCGATTCATAATTGGAAACAAATCGTCTGAAACCGAAGCAGACCATGCTAGCGTATTAAAACCAATTTTATTCATGCTATACTTTTATTTTATGGTAGAAGATACAATACCACGATAAGGAACATTAATATTTATTTTTCCAGCCCAATTTTTAGGAATCTTTTTTCCGGCAACCCAATGCATTGCGTTAATCACCAAATGTTGAAACGGCTCTTGATCAAAATCTTCAGGATGTCCCATCGTAGTAAAGAAAAATTTTGCGCCATAACTGTTAGTACCAGTCCAAGTTACCGGATTATCATATGCCTTTTTATCAGCAGGGTTGATCGAATGTCCATTCATTAATAAAACCGATCCTTTGACAGGATAGCTTGGTAATACTTGATACAGCCATGATCTTACATGAAAGTTGTCACCAACACCCGTTAACAATTCATTGTTGGCTTCGCTCTTTATTATGTTTACATCGGTAGATGATTCGTGACCATAGTGTGTATGTTTTGCAACACCGCCCCAGCCTGGAGGTGAATTAAACGCAATTTCACCAAAGGCGTTCCACTTTTGTAATGGATGCCCTTTAGGATAATTAAAAGCGTGTGTGGTTGTTCTAAATCCAACCAGTGGCTTTCCTGTTTTTAAATAATCTTCAATATGTTGCATTTGATCTGCTGGAAGCCTGCGCCAGCGAAGAAAAAAAACTGCGACGTCTGCTTCCTTTAATGCGGCCAATCCTGGAATGTTTTCTTCGGCATTTTGATCTGGAAATGACTTTAATATTTTTGTTCTGAAACCATAATTTTTTTCTAGCTCTGCTGCAATGATGGGCAGTGTTGACTCTCCGCCATATTCATGATCGCCAGCAACAAACACTACCAGTGGTTTTTTATTTGTTTTATTTTTTGAAGATTGGCTAAAACCAACAACAGTTAATAATATTAAAAGCAAACAAAAAGAAATTTGTTTTAGTGCGTGAAGTTTTTTCATTTAAAAATTTTAATCCTAGTAAAAAAATAGTTGCTTTTATTGTTCCATTGGGTGTAATAATAAAAGTTCATCGGGTGAATAAAATCCAACCTTATTTTTTATTTCTTCACGCACTCTTTTTACTGTTTTTTCGTCCACCGCTGAAGCTTTGTTTCCGAATGAATTTCTAATATACGTAAGCACTGCTGCTACTTCTTTATCATTCAATAATCCACCATAAGGTGTCATTGGCACCTGCCCTGGATATTTTTTTCCATTGACAACAATTGGACCATAAATTCCTTTCAAAACAATTTTTATTAAACGATCCTCATTTCCCAAAACCCACTTTGATTCAGTTAATGGCGGAAATCCAGAGGCTGCTAAGCCTTTACCATTTGGTTGGTGACAGGTATTACAAAAACCATCTCGTAAATAAATTTCTTTTCCTGTTTGGATTAAGGTGGCGCTTACCTCGCCTGCAACATCTTTGATGGCTGGTGCTTTTTTAACAACCACATTGTGCCCTTCCAAATGCGCTACGGCTGTTTTGTGTGCCTTAATCATCCAACTGTCTAGCGGTTTTTTGGCTGCTTCTGCTTCAATAGCCAAACCCTTTTCTTTTGGTAACCAAGATGCGGCTACAACGGCTTCTAATCTTACGCGGCTATTTTCATCCTTCGCCGCATTCAATAATAAGTTCGCTTGATCCGGTAATTGTTTTTCATTGAAACGCACCACTTCAACCGCTGCAGCCCGCACGCGATAATCCTTTGCGTTTAATAATTGACGAAGTAGGTCTTGATCCACTTTATTTTGACCCCAGCTCACCCACAAAGCTTCCATCAAAAGCTTTTCATACGTTGGTGCTGTTTTATCTAATTGTGCTACCCATGTTTTTAATTTCGGCAATACTTCGCTTGCTGGATGTGCGCGCAATTCACGACGTGTTCTATATCGTGTACGATATTCGGGTAGGGTTAGATTGCTTAATAATTGCTCCACCGTTGCGCCAGCTACTTTAGCTGGAACTACTAGAGGACGTGAAGGATAAGTAATGCGATAGATACGGCCGTGCACATGATCTCTTAATGGATCGCGCGCATTATGTTGCATGTGACCAATTAAAACATTGTGCCAGTCTGCTATATACAAAGAACCATCGGGTGCAAATTCTAAATCAACGGGACGGAAATTAAAATCAGATGAGGTCATTATATCATGACGAAGTTTACTTTTATATCCTGTGCCGTCATCAAACATTTGATGTTGCTTCGTTCCTAAAAAACCAATGGTATTATTAATTAATAAATCGCCTTGTACATTATCAGGAAAATGTCGACTAGATACAAATTCAATTCCTGAAGTTGGTCGCACCAATTGGCTTTCCTCAATAATGTTAGCCGCTTTTGGAGTGGCTTCTGCATACCTTGATTTAACAGTACCTGGCATCATCCAAGTAACTTCGGGTCCTGATGTTTCTGCATAAAAAACTTGGCCCCACTCATCAAATGCAATACCCCATGGATTTGGAATTGAAAGCTGTGCAATGCGATCTAGTTTTTTATTTTTGGGGTCGTATCTAAAAAATCCACCGTTGGTTCCGCGAACAGGACCATAAGAGGTTTCAATATCGTTCACTAAAAAAACACCCTCGCCCATATATATTGCGCCAGATGGATCCGTTGTATAAGCGTGATGTGCGTGGTGTGTATCATGATCATCAAAACCACTTAATAAAATTTCACGTGTATCTGCAACATCATCGCCATTGGTATCTTTTAATAACATGAAATTGGTTCCTTGAGAAAGATAAACACCTTCTGGAGCCAATTCAAATCCCAAAGGAAGTTGAAGACCATCTGCAAAGGTGGTTTGCTTGTCCGCCTTTCCGTCGCCATTCGTATCTTCTAAAATAATTAATTTGTCATTTGGTTTTGGATCACCTGGTTTCCAATGCGGATAAGTAGGCATCACCGCAACCCATAATCTTCCTTTATTATCAAATGAAATTTGAACGGGGTTGGCTAGTTCAGGAAATTCAACTTCAGAAGCAAATAAATTTATTTGATACCCTGGTGCCGTTTTAAATTTATCAAGCGCATCTTGACCGTATAAATATTTCGGCGTCTCCGCTTTCCCCTTTGGCATAAAATTAGTTTCAACAACGGGAAGTGCAGATGTTTTTGCATCAGCAGCAGCAAGGTCATATTTTTTTCCTTTTGCAGCACTCCAAACAGCTGTGTCGCGTATAACCGTCATCTCTCTAATCTTTTGTAATTCAGCAGGATAATTTCCTGGGCCAAATGGATCATAACGACGACCAAATACGTGTACGCCGTTCGGTGCTTTAATATCATTATGCCACATCCAATCTTTTTCTAATACCGCGGCTAATACTTCTGCACGATTAGATTCATTAATGACTGGCGTTTTCCCAAAAACTGCGTCCACCAAAAATGGTGCGAATTTTTTATACCCTTCATCATTTAATTGAGATCCGTCAATAGTTAAATCGGTTGTTGTATTATCAAGCCAATTTTTAGTTGGCGTGAATACATCAATAAATAGTACCCCATTTTTTAAAGCCACTTGTTTCATGGCCTCTTTATAAAGTAGTAGATTTTTATTTTCTGCTTGTCCGTTGGGTAAATCAAACTTATTTGAAAGATCTTCAAATGCAATAGGAGAAACAATCGCTAGCTGTGGTGCAGCAATTCCATTATATTTTTTTGATAGCGTGTGTTTTATAAATGCTTCTAATTCTGCTTTGTAATTTTCAACACCGGCTGGTCCTTGAAAAGATTCATCAAAACCAAACATGGCAATAATAATATCGGCCTTATGTGTTGCAATCCATTCATCTGGATAAGCTAAAAACCCTTCGGTACGTGGATTGTCTGCTAATTCAGTTTGAAATTTTTCAGCACCGGGAAACGCCCAAGGGGTGGGGCGCCCAGAGTGTGGACGAAAACCGGGTGTGTTTCCACCGTCACACATATTTCGAACAATTAATTCATTATTAGGATAACGAAGCTGAAGTTCGGTTTCAAAATATCCAAAGTTCATCATACGCGACCCTAAATTATTTCCTACTAAAATAATATGTGCTCCTTTTTTTACTTGTAGTTTACTTGGTGCTGCAGGATTAAATGCCAACAAGCCCACAACCACAATAGCAGCGGATGCGAATATGATTTTATTTAAGCTTTTTTTTATGTTCATTTTTTATATTGAAATTTTTGACCAATAAAAATTAAGTGCGTTTTATGATAAAACCAAATCTGGATTGCGAGGACCGAAGTGTTTTAATATTACTATTGGATCGGTGTCCGAATTGTTTACAATTTTTACCCCGTCTTTTGCAGAGGCTTCGCTTATAAAAAATTCATCGTTGGTTAATTGACCATATCTAATGAGTGCCGGTGTTTCAATATCCCAAACACCCATTGTACCATGGCCTTGCATTACAATAATTCCATAGGCTGCGCTGTCTTTAATAGTAACGGTCTGTCCTGGAAATACGGTTAATTCTTTTGCGCTAAAATCATGTGATTTATAACAAACCCAGTTTTCAATATATCCCAGTGCTTCCATTTCGTTTATATCATGTACTGGTTTTGGTGCCATAAAACGATTTTTCATCGTGTTCGGATCTACGTTTAATTCCCAATCCAACACATCTAATAAGGCATCATAATCGCCGATGCTTTCTTTCGGTGTACCATTCCATAATAGTTCATCAGGAATAATTGCTTCGTTTACTAGAGATTGATACATCGCAAAAACATCCGACGCTTTTTGTGGTTCGTAGGTACACATGCTTCCCGGCGCGTGTAATAATCCAGGAGGTACGTCCCATCCAGTTCCTGGTTCTAGCTTATAGGCTTGTGAAAAATTGGTAATTTTATTATCGCCCTTGGAAAAATTAACCAAACATTCTTTTATTTGTTCTTTAGTGGTGCCGGGTGCAATGCCAATAAAAGTATACGGGAAGTCACCGCCATGATTATTTAATTGGGGTGGAAAATAATACGCTTCTGGTTTCCCTTTTTGTCCAATCAGCGCCGCCTTTTCGTCATTATGATGAACATGGTGTGGCAGGGGTCCCATATTGTCAAAAAACTTTGAATACATTGGCCAGCTTTTATATTCATTCCACAAACGATCCCCAATGATCTGTCCTTTTAATTCATCAATCACATCTTTTAATAAAACCTGTTGTGTTGTTTTTCCATCATTAAAAACAACGGGGCTTAGTCCTTCATTTTCACCTGTCAGCGGTCCGTTTTTTGCAGGCGTGGTGGATGACAACCAGCGCTCATCAATACCGCCGCGCACACCACCCAATACATAATAATCATCTGGGTGTAATTTAATACGACGACCTGGAACGCAAAAAGATCTCGGAACCCAAGTGGGTGCAAGTCGTAATATTCCTTTTCCTTGTTCTAGTGCTTTTTGTGCGATGCTTTTATTTTCCATAATTATTTATTGAATGTGTGATTGATTTCGTCTTGGTTGTGTAAAATTTCTATTTGTAAATCATATTGCTTTGTTTCACCCGGTGCAATAAAAATAAGCGAACCATCGGCGCGCGCCTTTGATTGGCCAATGGGTGGATGCGTGCCGGGTTCTATGCCAGTTACATATTCACCTTTTGACCAGTGTTGCCAATTCGTTAACCAGGGCATTTGTTTTTTTGGAAATTTTAATACTGCAGCAATACCAATTTTTTTATTTTCTATACCACAAATACAATCTCCATTATTATTCGGCTTTGCATCTATAAAAAAAACGTCCTGACCGGGGCCGTTATGTTTCTCGTTAATTGGGGGACAGGTTTTTGGCTGTTCTCCATTAGAAAATATTTCTGCGCCCTCGTCGGCAAGGGGCCAACCAAAATTGCAATGGTATAAAAGCATGTGTGGTGCTGGTTCATTTCCCCTGTTTATTATTTCGTCATGTATTTGAATGCTGGCTGCACCAAGTGTTGCAGAGATGGTGCGCTTTAATTCAAGCGCTGCTCCAAAAATTTTAGCTTGTTTTATTATACCCGTTATACTCATGGTATATATACCGCGCGCAGGGTCGGGCTGAAAAATAGAAATAATTTCTGCGGGCGTGTTGCTGATTAAATCGTGCACACCTCGCTCACCAAATTCATCTTTTTCATCACCACCCACATGTGATAAACCACAAGTAGTTACAAGGCCGCCACCAAAAGTGCGCAACCAATCTGCGCCTTTGTTTGAAAAGGGTTGTGGTGCCATTACACCGGGATGGCTTAACCAAGCAATACTATGTTGATTAAAAAAGGCATCGGCTATATCCATTGCACGATCAATCACCACCTTAAAACGAAGTCCTGTTCCTGTATTAAACCAAGCAATACGCACACCTCGGCCAAGACCATTGTCTAATACCGAGGTTTCAATGCCGCCCACCTGTGCAACATTAGAAACCTTATCACTCCATATAGCGTTGGTTGGCTGCAAGGTTTTTTTTATTTTTTACTTGTATAGGTTGCGTGGTTTTTATTTCCGCCCGATTTTAAATAAGCAATCAAATCACTTAACTCTTCGCTATTTAATCCGTTGATCATTCCTGGTAACATGGGAGATGTTTCAGAAACGCGCGTTCTTGCAACTTCTTTTTTAGCTAGTGTACGAACCACCTCTGTCGCAAAAGGATTTTGAGAAATATAATAGTTTTTACTATCCTGACGAATTAAGCGACCCAAAACAGAACCGCCTTTTTTAAGGAAAAAAATGGTGGATCCAAACTGATCTGAAATTGTTTTACTTGGTTCAATAATAGATTCTAATATATCTTTTGTGCTAAACCTTGTTCCTAGTTGGGTAAGATCTGGTCCTGCTACGCCGCCCTCTCCTTTCATTTGATGACAAGAAGAACATAAAGTAGCAGCAAACATTGATTTACCGCGCGTAAAACTTCTAACAGCCGTGCTGGAATCAACTTCGTTTACCGCATTAATTATTTTCCAGCTTTTTCCGGGGCCCTTTGGCATTATTGTTCCCGCGGGAACACCTGATCTTGAAATACTAACTATTGAATCGCCAGAAATTTTATTATACATTTCAAACTGCTCTTTTGGAACATTTGCGAGTGCGTTTTTACGAGCAGTGTTTATAAATCCAACATAACAAACGCCGCCCTTGTATCCAAATGCTTTATAATACCACTGGAAGTATTTTTTTTGTGTGGCTGGGGTCCAACCGTTTTTTGCCTGGCTTAAAACATTCGCATACCAGGTTTGTTGTGCTGGTGGCACTTTTGATAACATGGAAGCAATATCCATTCCGTATTGCGGGTTGCGTAATATTAAATCAGAAGATTCTGAAATTGATTTTTGTGCAGGTGCGTCATCTTTTGCTGTTGCTAATAATGCCATTGTTTTTTCAACCGCTTTTGGCGCATCTATATAAACCAATAGCTTACTTAATTCGCGATTAAGTGAATTTGTTTTAGCTGGGTAGCTTGGGCTTAGCGCTGCGGATACTACTTTTTTTGTCTCTGTATCAGGATCACCTAAACGAATAAAATTTAACTCAATAGCGCGAAGTAAATCTAATTGTTGTGGTTCGGTCAGTTTTGTAAAATCTACTTTAGCTAATAATCCCACCACCGCCTTTCCTGTTCCTGCAACGCCCTTGCGTGCGTTTGCAATTGCGGCATGTGTTAAAATAATTGCATCTTTTTCATTAAGTAATTTATTATACCACTCTTCTACCGGTTGGTTTTCAATTGCAATTCTTGCTGCATATCTAATAAAACGATCCCCGTCTTTTAAATGAGGCCATGCAAAATTGACTGCTGCTGGATTTTTAACACCATGGAAAGATTCAAGTTGTCTGCGAATTTTTTGTGCGTTTGTTAATTCGGTTACAGGAAGCGGGTCGTTTGTTAAAGAGTTGTCTCCATAATAAACTCGGTATAAATCTGATTCAAGGCGACGACCGCCTGTTAAAAAATATAAAGCACCATCGGGTCCAACGACACCATCCGTTAATGGAAGTGGTGCACCGGAAATAAACTCTTCCCCTGTTGTTTTATAAGAAGCGCCATCGGGTTCGTTGTATACTGCATATATAATTCCAAAGCTCCAATCAAATGCAAATAAAGCTTTGCGATATTTTTTAGGAAACCTTGCGTTTATTCCGCTAACCAAATTAGTGGGAGAACCCTGTCCTACATTAATAACCGCGGGAAGATTGTCTGGATATTTTGGTGACCACTTGTCTGTTCCTGGTCTCCATCCAAATTCAGATCCACTTGTTACATGAACAATTCTAGTAGGGCGATACCACGGTGTTCCAAAGTCCCACTCCATATCAGAATCATACGCAAATAAATCACCTTGATCGTTAAATGAAATGTCGAAGGGATTTCTAAATCCAGAAGCAATTAATTCCCAGTTTGCGCCAGCTGAATCAAGGTGCGCCACCCATCCGCCTACTGTTTGTACTGTATTATCGTGACCATTTGGATCTTTTATTAATGGGAATAAATTATCTATTTTATTTTCAGGTACGCTTCTATAAGAATTAAGTTTTGGAATTTTTGTAAAATTTCCTGCAACCACATAAATTGATTTTTTATCGGGAGATAATATTACACTATGTGGTCCATGTTCACCCTCTCCATCTAATTCTTTTATAGGTGTTATTTTATCAAAAGTATCATCTCCATTGGTGTCTTGTAATCTATATAATCCACTTCCTCTTTTTAACTTATCGTTTGTTCGGTTGTTAATCATTACATATAAACTATTAAATGCCCATAATAAACCGTGCGCATGTCCTATTGTAACTGGAGATTTTGTTTTTATTGTATCACCGTAAATTTTTAATTCTTCTATACTTGTTTTTGTAATTGTATCTCCAATTGTAGGAACCCTTAAGCGATATAAAGCACCATATTGATCAGAAGCAATTATTCTTCCTTTTTCATCAAAGGTCATAGAAACCCAAGAACCCTCTCCCTTTGCAGATGGGCCATATAATCTTTCTGCATGAAATCCTTCAGGTAATTTAAGGTTTGTAATTTTAGGATCTTTTGGCTCTTGAAAATTTTCTTGTTTAGATTTTGTAAAAGAAACTATTAACACTAGTAAAAAAATAGTGCTAATTACTAAACTGATGGAGGTAATTTTTTTATTCATTTTTGATTTGATATTTTCAAAATATTACGCCTATTTTTATTTTTATAAACCTTGGTAAACCGGTCTTAAATTAAATAAAAAGCAAGCAAAAATTGTGTATGAAAAATTAAGCTTTATGGGGCAAATAAAAAAGGGGAGGGGGGGTTATTATTTAAAAATAAAAAAGAACTAAGATTTAGGAGGAATTGAAAGCTGTGGATGGATTAAGTATTAAATACTAACAAGTGTTATTTTTAATTAAATTTATCATATTTTATTGTTTTATAGTTTTTTAAGTATTATTTTTTTTGTTTATATATTTAAATTAGGGGTATATCTTGTATTTTAAGTTTTGTATTTCATAGGTGATTGATTTGTTTTATTTTTAACTCGATAAAAGTAGTTGATTTAAAATAAGTGTTCTTTTTAGCAATGTGCATATCAATCGTAGTATTAAGTATTAATACATTTATATAAATAACCTAATACTATTACGGCTGTTAATATCTTAATATCTTTTTTATTAACACTATTATTTAACACAATTATATAAAAATTAAATTTTTATATAATTAGTACAATATATACTAGCATTGGTTTTTAACTAATTTTTTTTAATAATAATTAAATGTATAATTATTTTAAATTTAATTAATAAACATTTTATACACTGTTAATCAACGGGTATAACCCAACCCCTAAAACCAATAATAGTTAGTTATTTACTTATCCTAATTTTGTTATACTATTTTTCTGCAGGTTTATTCAGATAAAAAGTGGAGATATCCACGAAAATTAAATTTATCCACCTACCTAATGTGCATTTTTTATCATTGTTTTAATTAAAATAGCCTTAAAAATACCCAAAGACCGCCCATTTAGACGCTAGAAAACATTATTTTTGCTCTCCTATAATTATAGATATATGTCAATTATTCAGAACATTCGCGAAAGAGGTACATGGATCATCTTTATTATTATTGTAATCGCACTGGTTGCTTTTATATTACAAGATGGCGTTGGACGTCAAAATGGAAATAATATTACAAGCCTTGGCACCGTCAATGGGGAAGAAATCCAAAAAGTAGCCTTCGAAGAAAAGGTCGAAATACAAGTGCAAAACTATGCGGCTCAGGGAATTAAAAGAGAGCAAATCATTGGTTTCTTATGGAACCAAGAGCTTGATCTTTTATTATTCAAATCAGAACAAAAAAAGTTGGGCATATCTGTGGGTAATAAAGAATTAAACGATGTTTTATTCGGAAACGAATCTCCATTTAAGCAAGAGTTCACCGACAGGGCTACTGGCGAGTTTAAGGTGAATGATGCGCGCCAGGCAATCGCACAACTTAAAAAAAGCAAAAACGCAGATCAAATAAACCAGATAGAAAAATTTTATATTGCGCCATCAATTGAAAACAGACAAAGAAGTAAATATCAAGCACTGGTTATTAAAGGAATACAATTTCCAAAATGGTTAGCCGATAAAGAATTTGCAGAGACAAATGCTATTTCAAATATTTCTTATGTTTCTGTTCCTTATAATAGTATTATAGACAGCACGATTAAAGTAAGCGATGACGAGGTTGCTACTTTTTTAAAAGAAAACAAAGCCGCTTACCAAGTAGACGAAACCTCAAGAAATATTAGTTTTGTTGTTTTTAGCGCCGCACCCTCATCAAACGATAGCGCTAGCGTTTATAATCAAGTAGCATCCTTAAAAGAAGATTTTAAAAACGCAAGCGATGTTACTTCTTATTTAAACAAGGTTGGCTCAGAGAATATTTATTATAATAGTTATTTAAGTAGAAATAGAATCCAAGTGCCACAAAAAGATTCTATTCTATCTTTACCAATTGGTGGTGTTTTCGGTCCTTATATAGATGGTAGAAACCTTACCATTGCAAAGGTGGTTGGAACTACACAATGGCCTGATAGCAGCAGTGTTAGACATATTTTAATTGCAACAACCAATCCACAAAACGGACAACAAATTAAAGACGATAGCGTTGCAAAAAAATTAGCAGATAGTATCAGTATCGCCATTCGTGGTGGCGCTTCCTTTGATGCGCTATGTCAACAATTTTCAGACGATCAAGGAAGCAAGCCAACCGGAGGAACATTAGAAATGTTTCCTCAAGCACAAATGACGCCAGCATTCAATGATTTCTCGTTTGCTAATCCAGTTGGAACCAAGCAGGTTGTTAAAACAGAATTTGGCTAC
>SHWT01000063.1 GCA_009693715.1 Chitinophagaceae bacterium | reverse complement strand
ACTACTTATGAAGCTACTTACACCCATTTCTGTTGCATGGTTATCCAAATTAACCAATGCTGAAATTATCGGTAATCAACACTTAGCAATTACTGGCGTGAATGAAATTCATCAGGTTGCATTAGGTGATATTGTGTTTGTTGATCATCCAAAATACTATAATACTTGTTTAAACAGCGAAGCAAGTTGTATTATTATTAATGATAAAAATGTAATGGTGCCAGAAGGTAAGGCTTTGTTATTTTGTAATGATCCATTTGAAGCATATTTAAAAATTGTAGCACACTTTAAGCCATTTATTCCTTGTTCAAAAGCAATAAGTGATGATGCAATTATCGGAGAAGGAACTATTATCATGCCAAATGTTTTTATTGGACCCAATGTAACCATTGGTAAAAATTGTGTGTTGCATCCGAGTGTTTCTATTTTATCAGATACCATTATTGGGGATGAGGTAATTATTCAAGCCAATACCGTTATTGGTAGTGATGCTTTTTATTATAATACAAAAAAGGACCGCCAAGATTGGTATAAAAAACTACTCAGCTGTGGCAGGGTGGTCATTCAAGATAAGGTGGAAATAGGCGCTGGATGCACCATTGATCGCGGGGTGAGCGGTGATACCATTGTGGGAAGGGGCACTAAGATTGACAATATGGTACATATTGGACATGATACCCAAATTGAAGCCAATTGTTTGTTTGCAGCAGGGGTTGCCATTGCGGGTGGCGTTCAAATTAAGTCGGGGGTAACTTTATGGGGCCAAGTTGGGGTGACTAAAACAATAACGATTGGTGAAAATGCCACCGTACTAGGTCACTCAGGGGTTACGGGTAGTTTGGATGGGAATAAAGTATATATGGGATTCCCCGCCGAAGATGCTGGCATTAAAAAAAGAGAAATTATTTGGATTAAACGCATCCCTGAATTATGGAAGAAGGTGATGGAATAGCGGTTTAACAAATGGATGCGCCTGCAACGCCTAGTCACTTAAATGATATAAGGTTTTCATTTCTTTACAAATACGCGTAATACTGTCTGGTAATGGGCGATATTTAAAATCTGGAAATACTTTTAATAATTTCGTGTTATCAAAATGCACTACCGCTTGCGCTGTAGCGGCAGTTTCCTTGGTTAATAGTGGTGACTTTCCTGTAATGAATCCTTTGATGGCTTCTAAACGCCATACGATAGCCGTTAATAAAGGTGTTACGCGACGATAAGGAGGGCGCTTGTTAAATGCTTGTGCAATTAAACTAAAAATATATTGGTATTGCACATTTTCAGCGCTGACAATATAACGTTCACTTGAAATATTGCTATCCATTAATAATTGCATTATATCCACCACATCCATTACATCTACAAACCCGCTTACACCAGTCGTAAACCATGGAAATGCTTCATACGCTGATTTGAAAATGCCCGAAGATCCCTTGGTCCAATCTCCTGCGCCTAAA
The DNA here is from genome assembly GCA_009693715.1 of Chitinophagaceae bacterium. Taxonomy (GTDB): domain Bacteria; phylum Bacteroidota; class Bacteroidia; order Chitinophagales; family Chitinophagaceae; genus Sediminibacterium. The sequence goes on along the minus strand of SHWT01000063.1, from coordinate 10,815 downwards.
ATAATCACAGGATTTACAATAGCTACATTTAATCCTTCCGCCATACCGCGCCATACTTCCATCTCTGCTAAATACTTGGTCTTTCCATATTCACTATTACTTGTTTCCGAAGTCCAGTTCATGGTTTCATCAATGGGCGTTCCAATACGAATGCGCCCTAATGCTGCCACCGAACTTACATAAACTAGTTTTTGGATTTTATGTTCTAAACAAGCATTCACCACATTCGCTGTTCCTTCCTGATTGGCGATTAACATTTTTTCTTGGTCCTTAGGCGCAAATGAAACTATGGCAGCGCAATGATATACTTGGGTCACTCCTTGCATAGCCTTTGTTAATGAAACCACATCTAAAATATCTCCCAATATCCAATTCACTTTTTCCGCACCTTCAAAACTAGGAATGGTTTGACGATAAAACGCAACCACTTGGTTGTCTTTGGCAAGCAATGACTTTATTAAATGTGAGCCCACCAGACCACTTGCACCTGTTACAAAAATCATGGCTTACTCTTTTAATAGTTTAGAAATATCTTGTTTGAGTTGCTCCACTTCTAATCCTTTAAGTCCGTCGTAAATTTTACCACGCACTTTTCCTTCCCTGTCTACTAAAGCAAAAAATTGGGTATGAATAAATTGGTCTTCTATTTTTTCTACATTGTTTTTAGGGTCGTCTAATAAATAGGAGCCGCGTGCCATTTGATATAAACTATCCTTACGCCCTGTTAAAAAAATCCATTTTTTCGTATTCACTTGCAAGGAATCAGCATAATGCTTAAGTATAGGAACCGAGTCTGTACCTGGATTACAGGTATGTGAAAGAATTTGAAAGTCGGGCTCGTTTTTATAAATTTCATACACCTGTTTCATATTCGTATTCAACTTTGGACAAATGCCTTTACAGGTCGTAAAAAAATATTCTACAACGGTAATTTTATTTAATAAGTTTTTATCCGTAACCGCTTCCCCATCCTGATTGGTAAAACTAAAAGCTTGCACATAACTTAATACGGGCATTTTTACTTTCCAGTTATCGGTACCCTTGAATAAAAAATAATAAAAACCTAACAATAAAATGGTGAAAAACAAAAGATAGAATATCGTTTTCTTAGACATAGTTAACTATTTATTCAAATTCGATTTAGTGATGCAATGATATTGTGACATCCCTATTGAATTTTTACACAACAAAGGTAATATTATTTTAGAGGAACCGCGACAGGATGTGCTAATATAACAACATTGGATTATCTTTGTACTATGTTTAAAAATTGGAATTGGGACGCGCTTGGAATTGGAGCCTCTTTGGCTTGTGCCATTCATTGCGCTTTACTGCCTTTGTTTTTTAGCAGTTTGCCCTTACTGGGGATCAATATTTTACAGAATCTCCAATTTGAATTAGGCATGATTTTACTTTCCTTTGGGATTGGCGCTTATTCCTTATACCATGGTTACAAAAAACACCATCACTCCTACAGGCCCATCATTTTATTTACCATCGGCATTGGGTTGATGTTAAGCAGAATGCTATTTCGAGATTTGGATTTAATCTTATTATTTCCTGCCGCATTTTTCATCATTATTGCACATATCAATAATCATAAAAGCTGTCGTGTACATAACCATGCACACGCGGATGACTGCGATCACTAAGTAAAAGTATAACTCATCTCTCCATCCTTTTCATCCTTGAGCTGAATGCCCATGTCGGTTAATTGATTTCTAATTTTATCGCTGGTGGCAAAGTCCTTGCGCGCTTTGGCATCTTTTCTAATTTCAATCAACAACTGAATCACGCTGTTTAATTGTTGACGATTGGCGCCTGTATCCACTTTCAAACCCAATATATTTTCGATAAATAAGGTAAGTTGTTCCTGTGCAAATATCCAAGTAGCGCCTGATAGCGCATCTATTGCAATATGCTTGTCCTTCAGTGAATTAATGGTAGGAATGATTTCAAATAAATTAGCGACCACTTTTGCAGTGTTAAAATCATCTTCCATAAACTCAGTAAGCTCCTTCAACCAAGTATTTACTTGTGCATCCAAATTTTCGTCCTTAGCGGTTGTACCTGCAACAAAACTTTGCGCCTTTAACCACTCATAGGCTTCCATTAATCGACGCAATGCTTTTTCAGAAGCTTGTAATGCGGCATTGCTAAAATCAAGTGTGCCTCTGTATTGGCTTTGTAATATAAAAAAGCGCACCGTCATAGGCGTATACGCTTGCGTTAGCTCATGATGATTCCCAGAAAATAATTCACTTAATTTAATCACATTGTTATAACTCTTTCCCATTTTACGACCATTGATCGTAATCATATTATTATGCATCCAATAGCGCGCAGGAATTTCATGATTGCATACCGTACTTTGTGCAATCTCACATTCATGGTGTGGAAATTGTAAATCCATGCCACCCCCATGTATATCAAACTTTTTACCTAAATACTTTGTAGCCATTGCGGAACATTCAATGTGCCAACCCGGAAACCCTTCCCCCCAGGGGCTTTGCCAACGCATGATATGGGCCACCGGTGCTTTTTTCCACAAAGCAAAATCAACTTTATTTTTTTTCTCGTCTTGATTATCTAACTCACGTGTCGTATCCAATTGATCTTCTAAATTACGACCACTTAAAATACCATAGGGTTGATTTTTTTTGGAATAGTCCTCATTGTATTTTAAAACATCAAAATATACAGAGCCGTTTGCTTCGTATGCATAACCATCCTGCATAATTTTTTTAATCATTTCAATTTGCTCAATAATATGTCCGGTAGCAGTTGGCTCAATGCTGGGCGGTAAATTATTAAACTGATCCATTGCCCAATGATATAAGTGCGTGTACTTTTGCACCAGCTCCATAGGTTCTAATTTTTCTAAGATTGCTTTTGAAGCTATCTTATCATCAGCCACTTTTCCTTCTTCTTCGAAATGTCCCGCATCTGTAATATTTCTGACATAGCGCACTTTGTATCCTAGATGCATTAAAAAGCGATACACCACATCAAAAGTGATAAACGGACGTGCATGCCCTAAATGACTTTCACCACTTACAGTAGGTCCACAAACATACATGCCCACATTGGGTGCAGTTAATGGTTCAAAAATTTCCTTTTGACGTGTTAGTGAGTTGTATATCTTAAGTGGCATAATGCGTATTGCCTCAAAGATATTTTATTTTCAATAAATAATTAAGGTTAATTCTTAATCAATTGTAGGTCGGCCATGATCATATGATGATCACTTAAGTTTTCGTCCAATGATTCCCAGCCCTTCGTTTTCCAAGACGCATTGGATAAGATATAGTCAATGCGAAGGGTAGGTGAAATACCCAAATAAGATGCACCTATGCCAAATCCCTTTTCTAAAAAAGAATCGGACCAATCACCCTTGATTGTTTTGTAGGTATAGGAGCTCGGTACATCATTAAAATCGCCTGTGATGATGCTCGGATAGGGACTTTCATCTAAATATTTTTTAACCGTTTGTGCTTGTACTGCACGTTCTACAAATGCAGTACGCATTTTTCGAAGCACTCCTTTTTTACCATTAATATCAATGGCGTTGGCATCTGCCGTTGCGGCTAAAGCAATAAAATCATTCTCTTTAAAGCGATAGGAAGCCAAGTGCGTAGTAAAAACACGAATGGTATCATCTCCTCTTAATAAATCAACATAAATCAAGGATTCCTGATTGGTATAGCCAATGCGCTGGGCTTTTATGATCGGATATTTTGAAAAAATAATACAGCCTAAGAAATAAGATTTATCGGCAATCTGAATATCCTTAGAAAAATAATTATACGGATAATTTTTATTGAAGTAGGTGGCGTGATTGGCAATGTCATTGGGCCGATCATTGGTGTTGTACTCCTGCATACATATAATGTCCGGATTCCATTTTTGAATGGAATAAGCAATATCCTGTGTGCGTAATTTTAAAGTGCTTGTTGCCTGGTTGCCATTAAACCCTTTCACATTCCAGCTAATCACACGACATATATCCTCTTTCTTTTTTTGTGCCATAGACATGCCTGGATGCCAAGCCACCAAGGAAAATAGGGTTTCCCAACCGATGACTAATGTAAGCAAGGGAATGAGCGATAGCCAAGGTTTTGCCAATAACCAAAAAATAAATAATAGTAATTGTGCAATAACAATATAAGGGGCGAGCAATCCTAAAAAACCATTGATCCAAATGAATGGAAGTGGTTTTATAAATAATGGGTATAAAAATAAAAAGGTCAGTAGCAGCTGTAATATTAAAAATACTTTTTTACCGATGCGTCTTATGCGTGATTTTTTAGCCATTGGTTTTTGGTGCTGCACTTTTGTTTAACCAATGTAATAAATTATGCATCCATTTTCCTAAATTAACCCCCTTTTTTAATAACAACACATAAACAAGGCCCATGATGACCGATATCATTGCCACTAAGCTATTGGCAAATTGATATTTTGTAAGCATTGCAGTTTGTAATGCAAAATAGATGAGGCTAAGTATCCATAGAGGAATGCCGCTGCCAATATTGGCTAAAAGTTTAAACCGAGGTGCAATTAAAGTGGTGGCAACCACTACCGCACTCACACTCATGCTGGCACCCATTAATGGAAAGGGAATAAAATTTGATCCAACACCAAAGGACATAACAATATAGGCAAGGCCCCCCAATAAGCCAGCGTAAAAATAAATAGGAAACAAGTGCTTATTGGATTGATTCATTTGTAACACATATCCAAATACAGTTAACCAAATCATATTGGTAAATAATTCCCAAAAGCCATCATGTACCCAATTAAAAGTAAACAAACTCCAAGCTTGTGTAAGCCATTGATCACCGCTGGTGGGTAAGGTAAATAAATGAAATATATTTTTATAAAATAATTCAATGGAAGTGCCGTCTAAAAAATAAATTACTTTAAAAAATCCCAAAAGCACAAAGGCCACCAAATTGATTGCCAATAAAGCAACCAGCGCGTTGTTGTCTGCCCCTAATAATGGTTTTTGATTTGAACCTGGTTGCATATCTGCTAATTTAATCAACGATTATTAATACGAGTTCCCCTTTTTCTTCCATAAATACACCAATACAAAACCTACAATAGCACCACCCACATGGGCCCATCTTGCTACATTATCACCCGCTGAATTTTCCAACGCTTTATATAACTCAAAAGCAAAATATAAAATACCTAACCATTTTGCTTTAATGGGAAATAGAAAATAAATATAGATATGGGTATTAGGAAATAAATATACAAACGCGATCAATATACCAAACACGGCGCCACTTGCCCCTAAAGTCGCAGTGTTTATGGTTTTATTATAATAAGTAGTGATTAAATCCATTAATTCAGGTGCTAATCCCGGTGTAGACAAACTCACTTTATTATCACTTAATATGCGACTGAGTGGTATGCGATGTGTTTGCGCATACTTTAATACCGCATCCGAAAATCCTGGCGAATTGGATTTACTTAAGGTTAACAAAGTTTGATACTCATTGCTTAAGGGTATAAACTCATAGGATAAAATAAGCAAGTGTATGACCGCTGCACCCAAGCCACATAAAAAATAAAATAATAAAAAGCGTTTGGGTCCCCATACATTTTCAAGAATAGAACCAAACATCCAAAGGGCAAACATGTTTCCTAAAATATGGCCAAAGTCACCATGTAAAAACATATGGGTAACTAATTGCCATGGTTGATATAGTTCGCTTTGCCATGCGTGTAATGCAAAATAGTTTTCAATTGAAAAACTACTCATGGGGCCGCCAAATGTATTTTGAGCTAAAAAAACCAAGCCATTAATAATTAATAAATTTTTAATGATGGTAGGTAATACTTCAAATCGGGTGGGCCTAAATTGATTCATTCGGAATATATTTTATAATAAATCGGTTCGTTTTAATTGCACTACATTTTCAATATGTAAGGTATGCGGAAACATATCCACCGGCTGTATTTTAGTCACCGTATACTTTTCACCTAATAAAGATAAATCACGTGCCTGAGTTGCAGGATTACAACTTACATAAACAATTAACGGTGCCTGTATCTCTAATAACTTTTTGACTAATTTATCGTGCATGCCCGCGCGTGGTGGATCTGTAATAATGACATCTGGTTTGCCATGGGTATCAAAAAATGCATCATCGCAAATATCAATAACATCTCCAGCAAAAAATGCGGTTTGTGTTAAATTATTAATGCGGGCGTTTTCCTTCGCATCTTCAATCGCATCTGCAACTACTTCCACCCCAATAATTTTTTTGGCGTGTTGGCTACAAAAAATGCCAATACTACCTGTACCACAATATAAATCATATACCACTTCCTTGCCAGTCAATTCAGCAAAGCTGCGCGTAACCTGATATAAGCTTTCCGCTTGTTTTGAATTGGTTTGGAAAAATGATTTAGGGCTTATTTTAAAATCAAAATTTTCCAAAGACTCTGTGATATAACCATTACCATAATACACTTGCGGCACCAAATCCTGCATACTATCATTCCGTTTTTCGTTGATGGTATATAATAGTGTCGTGATTTGTGGAAATTTTTTCAAAAACAAATTAAGTAAGGCTTCTCTTTTTTCACCACCATCGTATCCTAAAATGATATTCACCATCCACTCCCCTTTAGTGGTATTGCGGATAAACATATTACGAAGCCACCCTTGGTGTTGTTTGATATTATAAAAAGGCATTTCATTTTCTATGGCAAACTGAACTGCTGTTTTTCTTATTTCATTCGTGGGCTCAGATTGTAAGTAACAGGTATCTATCTCCACTACTTTTTCAAAAAAACCTCTTGCATGAAAACCGCCTGCACCAATCGATTTAACAGGTTCAAGCCCCGCAGCTTTCATCGCTTTGAACTCCTCAAAGGGTATAAATTTTTCAGTGGCAAAAGTATATTCTACTTTATTGCGATACCCCTGTGTTTCCTTCGCCCCTAATATGGGTGGAATTGGAGGTAAGGGTATTTTAGCAATGCGGGTTAAATTATCAAAAACCTGCTTGTGTTTGTATACCAACTGCTGATCATAAGGTAACATCTGCCATTGACAACCACCGCATACACCAAAATGCGCACAAAAGGGTTGTACTCGAATGGGGGAATAGGTATGATATTTTTTTACAAACCCCTCCCCCCAATCGGCTTTATTTTTTTGCAGTTGCACATCCACCACATCACCCGGAACCGCACCTTCCACAAAAATTACTTTGCCGTTCACCCTCGCCAGTGATTTTCCTTCGGCTGCATAATCTTCAATAAGGACATTTTCCAGTAAAGGGGCTTCTTTCTTTTTTCTCACGAGAACAAAGGTAATACCCATGGATTAAAATAAGGGTAAATCTGAATTTTAATTGTGATTAGTTTTATTGATAAACGCTTATTTTTACAACAATTTTTAAATAACCTGACTTTACTAAAATGAGCATTAAAAAAGCGATCCTCTTATCTGTGTTTTTACCAAGTTTTTGCTTTGCACAAACCAAAAAGCCAATTACAAAAAGCACTACTAGTACTGTTGTGAATAAGCCAACAGCAGTTTCACAAGGCCACAGTATACAGATTAGCCTAAAACCATACCAAAATACCAAAATATATATTGGTACCAACTATGGTAACTCGCGCGTACTCGCCGATTCTGCTATCTTAAATGATAAAAGTGATGGTGTTTTTGCTTCTTCAAAAAAATTAACCCCAGGGATCTATTTTGTGGTATCTCCCAAATACGCCATCTTATTTGATTTTTTAGTGGATGAAAATCAAAAATTTAAAATTATTGCAGATACTACTAATTTAACTGAGGTGACCATTATAGGTTCGAAAGAAAATGACATTTTTAAAACCTATTCGAAATCGATGAATGACATTGGTGCGCAGTTAACTGAGATTGAAAAAGCTTTCAAGTCGGCAACCAATGCAAGTGATTCAACAACACTGGTCAATAAATACAATGACAAGAAAAAGGAGTTGAACGATAATCGCCTAGCAATTATGAAGGGGCAACCGAATACAATGACTGCTTATTTTTTAAATGTAATGCAGCGCCCTGATGCCCCAGCTATTCCGATAGTGAATGGCAAAGCGGATTCCACCTACCCTTTTTATTATATAAAAAATCATTTTTGGGATAATGTGGTGTTCAATGATAACCGCTTAGTAAGAACTCCCTTTTTTGAAGCTAAATTAGATGAGTATTTTAAAAATTATGTTTCGCGTGAGCCCGACTCAATTATTGAGGAAGTGCAATACATGTTAACCGTTGCAAAAACGGGTAATGAAATTTATCCATTTTTACTTTTTAAATTTACCAATAAATATATCACCCCTGAATTCATGGGGCAGGATAAAGTGTTCCTACATATTTATCAAAACTTTTTTGCCAAAGGCGACACTACTTTATTAAACGAAGCTTCTAAAAAATCAATCACGGAACGTGCTTATAGTATGATGGCCAATCAGCTAGGTTTAGCTGCACCACCATTGGTTATAAACGATATTAATGATAAAAAAATATCCTTATACGATATCGCATCCCCGTATACTTTTGTTGCATTTTGGGACCCCACTTGCAGTCATTGTAAAGAGGAAATTCCAAGAGTGGATTCTTTTTATAAAGCCATTTGGAGTAAACTAAATGTAAAAGTACTTTCAGTCAATATTAATTTTAAAGAGTTAGCCTCTTGGAAAACTTTTATCAAAGAAAATAAATTAGCAGGATGGATGCATGCTTACCAAACGGAAGCTGATTTAAATAAAGAAATACAACAAGGCAAACCTACCACCATTCGACAATTATACGATGTATTTAAAACACCCACTTTTTATTTACTCGATGCAAATAAAAAAATTATCGCCAAAAATTTAAGCATTGAACAGTTCAATGATTTTTTGGTCAATACCAGTAATAAAAAAGCGCCTTAAAGTAGGCGCTTTGAATTATTTGTATAAGACTGTATTACTAAAATACAGCAGCAACTACATCTTTCACCACTTTTGGTTTACCTAAAGTATAGTAATGTAATACCGGAACACCAGCGGCTTTTAACTCCTTACTTTGTTGTATCAACCACTCGGTTCCTACTTGCTCACAAGCCTCATCGGTAGTGGCAGCCAACATTGCAGCAGATAAATCAGTAGGTATATCTACATAAAAAATATTAGGTAAAATAGTCAACTGCTTTTTATTCGTGATGGGTTTTAGGCCGGGTATGATAGGAACAGTAATGCCCATGCTTCTGCAAGCATCCACATATTCAAAATATTTTTTGTTGTCAAAAAACATTTGTGTCATGATATATTGTGCACCTGCATCAACTTTCTCTTTCGCTTTTTGTAAATCAAACTCCATACTTGGCGCTTCAAAATGTTTTTCAGGATAGCCTGACACGCCCATACAAAAATTACTCTTGCTACCATTAATAATATCCTTATCCAAGTAGATACCATTATTTAATCCAACGACTTGCTTTAATAATTCAATGGCTTGCTTATTGCCATTGTGTTCTGGCACAAAAGTTTTTTGTCCTTTCTCCGCATCTCCTCTTAAAACCAATACATTATCAATGCCTAAAAATTGTAAATCAATTAATGCATCTTCCGTTTCTCTTTTGGAAAAGCCCCCACAAATAATATGTGGCACCGCATCAACATTATAATGATTCATGATCGCCGCACAAATACCTACAGTACCAGGGCGTTTACGTACATCTACTTTTTCCTCCACGCCAGCGGCATTGGTGCGAATAATCGTTTCGCTTCGATGATAGGTCACATTAATCCATGACGGATTAAACTCCATGAGAGGATCTAAATGCTCATAAATGTAAGCGATGGTTTTTCCTTTTAAAGGGGGTAATACTTCAAAGGATACTAGGGTGTCTTTTGCTTTTGCTAAATGTTCAATTACCTGCATAGTGTACAAAAATAGTTAATAATAGTTTCCAATGAGTCAAATCCTATATTTACCCTTATTTTTGTATAAATATATATCGTGATACTCGCTATACATACCGACAAATTAATTAAACAATATAAGGGCCGCAAAGTAGTGGACAATGTGAGTATTTCGGTTCAGCAAGGGGAAATTGTAGGGCTATTGGGACCGAATGGGGCCGGAAAAACGACTACTTTTTATATGGTCGTTGGATTAATCGCCCCCGATGAAGGCCGCGTATTTTTAAATGATGAAGATATTACCAAACTTCCCATGTATAAGCGAGCACAAATGGGCCTGGGTTATTTACCACAGGAAGCAAGTGTATTTCGAAAATTATCAGTCGCTGATAATATTATGGCCGTTTTAGAAATGACCAAATTAACAAAAGGCGAAAGAGCACATAAATTGGAATCTCTTTTAGATGAATTTAATTTACACCAGGTCAGAGATAATTTTGGCGATAGTTTAAGTGGAGGCGAACGTCGTCGTACGGAAATTGCGCGCGCATTATCGGTGGATCCTAAATTTATTTTATTAGACGAGCCCTTTGCTGGTGTGGATCCTATCGCTGTTGAAGATATTCAATCTGTAGTTGCTCGATTAAAATTAAAAGGCATTGGTATTTTAATAACGGATCATAACGTGAATGAAACCTTATCCATTTGCGATCGTGCTTATCTATTGATTGACGGAAAAATATTTAAACATGGTACCGCCGAAGAATTAGCAGAAGATGAGCAAGTGCGCCGATTGTATTTGGGAACCAACTTTGAATTAAAACGCAAGGATTGGATTATTGAGATGGGTAACAAGCCTAAATAAAAGTCCCCAAGCTTCGCTACTAAAGCTGCGCTTAT
>SHWT01000062.1 GCA_009693715.1 Chitinophagaceae bacterium | reverse complement strand
AAATAAAGGGGTCTCATAGATGTTAGACCAAGCGGGGAGTGTTTCAACATTCCCTTTTTTATTCTCTGTGTCATGAAAACACCCTCTCATCTCTTTCTCGCTACATGAAAATCAAGGACTTACGTTAAATCGTGGGTCCTTTGTTGTTTTTGCGTGAGGTTTTTGACTTTTAGCTTTGTTTAATGATGATACTTTTATAAATTAATATAGTATAAACTAATCGTGAAATAAAGGTTGATAGAGGTATCATTAGTTTATTAGTAAGTTTATTTACTCTTCTGTATTCTTCATTTTCATCAATAAAGAATAAGCCCCTTTTATTACAATATTTTTATTAGCAAAGTCTGTGGCTGATGTAATTTCTGTAAAACCGTTTTCCGTATTGCCTGTGTTTACTTGGGTCATTTTGTATTGTTTGTTTCCTTTGTCTATAAAAATATAGTTTTTGCTTTCAAAACTTATGATGGCATCTGATGGCAATGCATTTGATTGATGGCTTTGCAGCTCTATATCAGCATTCATATATATTCCTGGCAATAATGTTTTATCGAAATTGATAAAGTGGCAATGTATTTTGGTGCTTCTGTTTTCAGAAAAATCTTTACCCAACAAAATAATTTTGCAGCGATATTTTTTGTCTGGGTTTGTGTTGGTGTATGCAGTTAGCAACTGCCCGATAGATAGTTTATTAATGTCCTTTTCAAAAATAGTGAGTGCTAAATGTATGTCGGCTGGGTTTACAATTTCAAACAATACATCGCTTGGCGTTACATACTTACCAATATTTACATTAACCTTTGAAACATAGCCGTTGATTGGCGAATAAATGTTGATGCTCTTGATAATATTATTTGCAGAAACATTGTTGGGGTTGATACCTGCAAACTTTAATTTTTCTGCGTAGGACTGAATTAAAACAGTTAAAGAATTGTATTCAGTTTGAGCCTGTTGATACACTTTGTCGCTGCTGGCTTTGCTTTGGTTTAATTCTTTTTGTCTTTCGTATTCTGCTTTGGTGTAGCCAATTTTTGCTTTTGCCATCAGATAATCCTCCTGCATTTGTATAAACTGTTTGTCTTCAACGGTACATAATACTTGCCCCTTGCTTACATACATTCCTTCAACCAATCGAGTAGTTCTTAAATATCCACCGCTTGGGACACTGATGGATACAAAGTTTTGCGGTGGTACATCTATTTTTCCATTTACTTTTATGGTAGATGAAATATTTTGCAGTTCCATTTTTCCGGTAACGATACCTGCATTTTTTATTTGTGCATTGGTAAGGGTTACAATGTTTTCAGCCGATAATACTACTACTTTTTCTTCTGTTTTAGTTTCGCTTTTGCAAGAGAATAAAAATGTTGTTGCTATGATTGTTATTAATATATTTTTCATCTTAAAAAGTTGTTAGAGTGGTTAAATTAATAATGCTATTGTTCAATTGTCTTACTGCTTCTACATAATTACTTTGTATTTCGGTATTTTGATTTATCAGTATTACCCATTCTAAATAATTAATGTCACCACCAATAAATTTTTTGTTGGCAGTTGCTAAAACCAAATCAACATTCTTTAAGACTTCGTTTTCGTAATAAGTCACGGTTGTTTTATACTTTTGATAGTCTTGCAAACCTTGCTGATACTTATTTTGCTGCTTTTTCTTTTCAATAATTAGTTTATTATCAGCTATTTCATTGTTTACAGCTAAGGCTTTCATTTTATTTTTTATAGAAGTATTGAACAACGGAATTGCAATACCCAAAGAACCATACAAACCGTTATATCCATTTTGAAACTTATTGTTTGCTCTGAATGTTTGGTAGTAAGCACCACCGACTAATTCAGGATTTTTCTTTGATTTCTCAAGGGCTATTCTAGCTATGTTTGTGTTTTTTTCTTGACCTATCAATTTAATGATTGGCAATTCAGCAACAAAATTTGTATCAATTTTTTCTGTAAAATCTATTTTGTATTTATTTGCCATAGGTAAATAATCTACATCTGAATTTATAAGGTATTTGAATTGGATTTCCAGTATTTTATAATCGTTCTGCAATTCTGATAACTGTATTTTTATTTGCCTTAATTGGTTTTCGGCTGTTGCTTTTTCTAATACATTGATTTCCCCTTTATCAATACGTAATGTAGATTTCAGAAAAAAATTCGAATAGATAGTATCGGTCTTTTGCAGCAATTTTTCTTTTTCTTTCAGATAAATCATTTCATAAAAAACCTGCGTAATCTGTTTTGTCAATTCGTTTTTTTGTATGGCTTCATTCCATTGCCCCTGCTTTGCTTCTTCTAATAAAAGTTGTTTTTGTTTTTTATAAACAAATGGAAATTTAATGCTTTGTGATACGCCTAATTTTACATCAAATGCATTGCTGTTAAACTGCCCAAACTCACTGCCAATTGCAGTATTAGGAATGTCGTAAGCAGTTTTATTCAATCGTTGCAGGTATTCGCTGTTTAGCTTTTCGTTCTTAATTTTCAAACTGTTTGCAATAGCTATTTCAATGGCTTTATCAATAGTGATGCTTTGCTGTGCTATTGTATTTTGCGAAGCAAATAATGCAAAGCATAACAATATTATGGTTGTGATTTTGGGTTGCATTATTGGTTTTGCTTTAATTCCTTTTTCAAACATGATGTAAAGAATTGGTAATACAAATAACGTTAGAAAAGTTGCAATCAATAAGCCGCCGATTACAACTGTTGCCAATGGCTTCTGTACTTCTGCACCTGAACCATTGCTTAATGCCATTGGTAAAAAGCCTAATGAGGCAACAAAAGCAGTCATTAAAACTGCTCGCAACCTTATTTTAGTTCCTTCTAAAACAATTATTTTTAAATTGGTTTCCCCACTCTTTTTTATTCGGTTAAATTCTGCAATCAAAACCAACCCATTTAAAACGGCTACGCCAAACAATGCAATAAAACCAACACCTGCACTTATACTGAAAGGCATACCACGAAATGCTAAAAAGAATATACCGCCAATGGCAGATAATGGAATGGCTGAATAAATAAGCAAGCCTTGCTTTACTGAATTGAAGGCGAAGAATAATAAAATAAAAATGAGTATTAATGAAACTGGTACTGCAATCAACAATCTTTTTTTTGCTGCGTTTAAGTTTTCAAAAGCACCACCGTAAGTAGTATAATAACCAGCTGGAAATTTTATTTGTATGCCTACCTTGTCTTGTAATTCTTTCACAATGCTTTGTACATCTCTACCTCTCACATTAAAACCTACAACAATTCTTCGCTTTGCATCTTCTCTTTGTATTTGGTTGGGACCTTCGGTAATGGCAACATCTGCCAATTGTGAAAGGGGAATTTGTGAACCGCTTGGAGTTGGTATTAAAAGGTTTTGTACATCGGCTACATCTTTTCTTTTTTCGCCTTCCAATCTTACTACTAAATGAAAGCGTTTTTCATCTTCATAAATAATGCCTGTGCTTTGCCCTGCAAAAGCAGTGTTTACAATTCGGTTAATGTCTTCAATATTTAATTCATATTGAGCAATGAGAGGTCGGTTGTAATTGATTACTACCTGCGGCATACCAGTTACGGTTTCTACATACAAGTCGCTTGTGCCTTTTACGGTGTTTACAATCTTGCCTAACTTATCTGCATACAACGCCAACGTATCAAGATTTTCGCCAAATATTTTACATACTACGTCTTGTCTTGCACCTGTCATTAATTCGTTGAAACGCATTTGTACAGGATATTGAAAACCAAAGGAAACTCCCGGCACGGCTTCTAATTCCTTTGCCATTTTTGCTGATAATTCATCAAAAGTTTTGGCAGATGTCCACTTGCTTTTATCTTTTAAAATAACCATCATATCACTTGCATCAATGGGCATGGGGTCGGTTGGTACTTCACTGCTTCCTGTTTTGCCTACTACTTTTTCTACCTCTGGAAATTTCTCTAATAATATTTTAGAACCTTTTGAGATAGCATCCATTGAGGTTTGCAAATTGCTACCTGTTAATACTCTTGTTTCCACAGCAAAATCGCCTTCTTCTAATGATGGTATAAATTGCCCACCCATAAAAGATAAAATAATCATTGCAATAATGAATAATGAAACAACAGCAGCAATTATCAATTTGGGGAAAGCAATTACTCTTTTCAAAGTTTTTGAATAGGCATTTGTGATGCTGTTCATTATTTTGTCTGAAAAATTTTTTTTATCACTTAATTTTTTATTTAAAAACAATGCACTTATCATTGGAATGTAAGTAAGCGATAAAATAAAAGCACCTAATAAGGCAAAGGCAACTGTTTGTGCCATTGGCTTAAACATTTTTCCTTCTATGCCTTGTAATGTGAAAATGGGAATATACACCACCAAAATAATAATTTGCCCAAACACTGCACTGTTCATCATTTTGCTTGCACTGTTTTTTACCTGCTCATCCATTTGTTCAGTATTTAATTTTGAGAGTTGATGAGCTTTTTTACCATGCGTAAGTTGATGTAAAACAGCTTCTACAATAATTACAGCACCGTCAACAATCAACCCAAAATCCAATGCACCCAAACTCATTAGGTTTCCACTTACGCTAAATAAATTCATCATTACTACCGCAAACAACATTGCCAACGGTATAACAGAGGCAACTATTAAACCTGCCCTGAAATTGCCTAAGAATAGCACCAAAACAAATATTACAATTAATGCACCCTCTATTAAATTTTTACCAACTGTGTTGATAGAATTGTTTACCATTTTAGTCCTGTCCAAAAAAGGTTCAATCATCACACCTTCGGGCAAAGTTTTTTTAATCTGTTCAATACGTTCTTTAATGTTTTGGATAACGATATTACTATTTGCACCTTTCAGCATCATTACAACCGCACCTGAAACCTCGCCTTTCCCGTTGTAAGTCATGGCACCATAACGGATAGCACTACCAATACGAATATCCGCTACATCCCTTATAAACAAAGGGCTGCCGCTTGCTGTGTTCTTTATTGAAATGTCTTTTATATTTTCTATGGTATTGATTAAGCCTTCGCTGCGGATGTATAAAACTGTGGGACCTTTTTCAATATATGCACCGCCTGTATTTTGATTATTTTTTTCTACTGCTGTAAAAACATCGGCAATAGTAATATTGTAAGACTGCAATTTGTTGGGGTCAATAGCAATTTCGTATTGCTTTAATTTTCCACCAAAACTGCTTACTTCTGCCACACCTTCCACGCCTAATAATTGTCGGCGAACAATCCAATCTTGTATAGTGCGCAACTCTGTTACATCATACTTTTTTTCATAACCTTTTTTTGTCCTTACTACATACTGGTATATTTCGCCCAAACCTGTTGTTACTGGTGCTAAAAAAGGGCTGCCAATTTCTTTTGGTATCTGGTCTTTTACGGCACTCAATCTTTCTGTTACTTGTTGCCTTGCCCAATACACATCGGTTGCATCGTTAAAAACAATGGTAACAACAGACAAGCCAAATCTGGAAAAACTTCTTATTTCTTTTAAGCCTGGGATATTGCTGTTTGCTTGCTCAATGGGGAATGTAATAAGCCGTTCAATATCTGTAGCACCCAACGATGGGGCAGAGGTAATTACCTGTACTTGGTTGTCGGTAATGTCAGGCACCGCATCAATGGGTAGTTTGGTAAATTGATAACTGCCATAGCCAATAAGGGCAATGATAAACAACCCAACTATGAGTTTGTTTTTTATGGAAAACGCTATGATTTTATTGAGCATACTTATTTAGATTAATAGAATACAAAAGGGACAATATGCAAAATCAATGAGCAATGGTTTATCCATTACTATTTTGCTTTTACTTGTTGCAAATTGCTTATTGGAAAATGTTTATTAACCTAACTTGGGCGGTTGCCAAATATTGCCAAAAGATTTGGAAGTGTAATGTTGCTCTGTGTAACAAGCAGCGTTTTTTGTAGAAATAATATAAGTGGTATGTAATGCAAAAACTGTTTGCTGAACAAATGCAATGACTGTATTCATGGTATTACAGTCATTGCATTTGAAAGGTAAATTTTGATGGTCATTTTTAGCATTATCAGAATGATTGTCTTTTTCATTGTAATGCTTTTCCAAGAAATCTATAAAACTAATGCCATATTCATCATCGTTCTTGTCATCGTGATGTTCTAAATAATGATGGATGAGGGTCGGCAATTTCAATAGCTGTCCTATTTCTGTGTTGGCACACAAAAAGATGGAAAGAAATGATATGGTGATAAGTTTTTTCAACTGTTTACAAATATAATGATAAAGTTTTTGAGTAGCACTATTTGCAGTCAATTGATAAGAAGAAGGCTGAAAAACGAGACCTCCGTCAGGCGGTTTTCTTTTTTTACTTCTTCTTTTGGGTGTTGGGGGTATTGTCTGCCTGCTTGGAAAATCCAGGCATTTTACTCCCTGTCTTGTCCTAGCATCTCCAAATTTCAATACCCATCTTCGCCATTTCTGGATGATCCCCCATTTGCATTATATTTCAAATAGTTGGCAAGTGTCTAACGTCAGCATAAAGTGGACTAAAAAAGGTCTATTTTCTAAAATTTCACAATAGTAATTAGGTTTAATCTCTGTGTGAGGAAAACACCCCCTGAAATCGGTCAAATTCGGTTGATTTCGGTTTTGTCAAAACATAACTAACTACAAATCAACGCCTTCATTTTCTTAAAAAATCTTCATAACCCTGAGGTCCCGGGTTCAAATCCCGGTCTCGCTACATGAAAATCAAGGACTTACGTTAAATCGTGGGTCCTTTGTTGTTTCTGCGTGAGGTTTGCGTGAGGTTTTGCGTGAGGTTTTCTGTTTAATAAGTTTTAACTGCTCGAACATAACAAGGAACATTAATATATCTTTTATCTTGTTGCCCATTTCGAAAATCAACTTTCCAGTATATCATATCATCGTAATCAAGAGAGCTCCAGTAATCTCTAAATTTAAAACCACCGATTAATTGTTTTTTTTTGTTCCATGCCTTTCAATTCGTGTAATTCTGGAAGTCTCCAACCTTTTCCTAATTTTTTGCATGCTATTAGTGCATCCTCTAATGTCATCTGTGATGGAAAATCAAACTTGAGGTGGCACAACAACCTGACTTTGTGGGAACTCACAAACTGTGAGACCATGTTGTATGGCTTGTTCAAAACAAAATAGCGGCAGTCATCCATAAACCTCATTGGCCCTTAAAAATAATACTATTACTGACCCTGTTGTTTCGCAACGGTAAGATTAAAAAAGCCACCATGAAAATCATGGTGGCGGAAAATCAATATTGATCCTTTGATTGTTTTTGCTTACTTGTCCAACCAGGTCCTTGATGTATATGCATCTCCGTTGGACAATCTTCCGGAGGCCTCTTTGTAGTTTGCAGGGTTTAGGATTGTTTCATCCGAAGGATAGGCACTTCTTCTGGGGATAGTTCCATTGGTATTGCCAATATTTTTCCCAGGAACCAGTACGGGATAGCCAGTCCTTCTCCACTCAAGATACGCATCGAAGGAGCGCGTGAACAATGATATCCAACGCTGTGTCATGATTTTCTCCAACTGTTGCTCTTTGGTACCGGCAAGCAACAATTCACCAGCATAGGCAGCAGGCACTGTTGTGATGTTGTATGGGTTCATTGCCAATGCAGCTTTAACACCATCGGAATAAAAAGTTGCCGCCTGGGTTGAAGTGGCACCCCATCCTTCCAATGCAGCTTCTGCCTTCAGAAAACAAACATCTGCATATGTCATTACATATACCGGAATCGGGCTTGCAATGGTTCTGTTGAAATAGGTTTGCAAAGATGCAAGTGAATAGTCTGCCCTCACAACAGCTGCAAGATCATTGTCTGTCAGTGCAACATCAATGCCCCTGTATACAAGTACTTGTGGAACGGTTTTCAAAGAGTTGGCAGAAGGCGCCACAATAAGGGTCAATCGTGGGTCTTTGGTGGTAACCAACTTGGCAACAAATGCCTTGGCCAAGTACTGAAGATCCGGGCTTCCCGCAGTGTATTGACTGAGTGTCGGGTGGTAGTTGGCTGGAAGGGAAGTGACGGTCTGAACGGCGGCAGTTTCTGCATTGCTTGCAATCATCAAGGCTCCCATGGCTTCTGTTACCACTTTCTGCGCCAAAACAGGGTCAGCCTTTTTAATCCGCATGCCAATTTGCAATTTTAATGAATTGGCATACTTCTTCCATTTTGTAAGATCCCCGGCATAATAAAGGTCTGCAGCACTATAGGTATTGTCTCCGGCAGTAATCGAGGCAATGGACTTGTCAAGCTGTGCGATGAGGTCTGTATATATTTTTTGCTGGGTATCATATTTTGGACTGGGGATTACCTTGTCTTCCGCCAATCCTGATTCTGAATACGGGATATCGCCATAAATGGCTGTAAGCCTATCCCAAACAGCAATTTCCATTATTTTGGCAATCGCCAATTTAGAACGGCCTTCTGGAAGGGCTTCCTTTCCGAGCAGCAACTTATTCCTTATTTGCGCAAGATTGCGGATAATGTTGTAATGGGATGACCAGGTGGAGTTGTCCGGCTGCTGGATATACCTGGATGTTTTTGCAACACCAACATTGCCGGATGCCCAATGTTGCATCCATGATCCGAATTGTATGTTTGTGCCCTCTCCACCTTGAGAAAACGAAGCGTCTCTCTGGGCCTGTGTTATAATGATGCCCGGATCCATCAACTCGGAGGAAACCGGAGAGGTGTTGAGTTTTTCAAAATTCTTGGTACAGGAGGCCAATGCCACAAGCAAAAAGAATGTGAAGAAGAACTTGATATATGATTTCATGATATTCATTTTGAATGTTAGTGGTTTAGAATTCTAATGTTGTCCTGATGCCAATGTTGCGAAGCATCGGCAATGAAGTGGATTCCAGGCCCAATGAAGAATTGTTTACATTGAAAGATGCTGCTTCAGGTGCAAATCCATCTGTAAAACGCTGAAGGTAAAAGAGGTTACGACCATAAAGTCCCAAATAGACTTTTTTGAAAGCGGTATTTTTCAACAGCTTTGGGTCAAGCTGATAGCTCAGGTTGACCTCCCTTACACTGATATAACTGGCATCATTGATCAATTCAGAAGAAACCAAATTGTCCTTGTCGGCAGCAACACTGTTCCAATAGGCCTGGGCCGTTACCCCTTTGGCATTGGCTGCCCCAGTACTGACCCACTTGCCGGTACCGTCTTTCTGGGCTACAACCCCTTCAGCAATATAGCTTCCATCACGCCCTTCCAATGTTTTTGTGATTGTTCCATAGGTCAAGCCTTCACGCAGGGTATTGGAGAAAACCTTGCCTCCCTGTCTGATGTCCAACAACACGGAAAAACCAATGCTCTTGTACTTGAATGAGTTGGACAGACCGCCAATCCAATCTGGCATCGAATTACCCAAATATTCATTTACCGGCGTTGCTGATCTGATGGGCAAGCCTGTTGCAGGATCAATCAGTCTATTGCCACTGGCATCACGTTGCCACGCAAAGTTGGTGCCGATAAGCGCACCAAATGGTTTGCCAACCTCTGCTACAACGGCGATGTTCCTGTCATCACCCAACCTGAAAGTACTGATGCCTGGGTAGAGGCTAAGCACATTGTTTTTGTTGGCTGCATAGTTGAAAGTTACATCCCACCTGAAACCACTATTTGTTTTGATCAGTGTTCCTGAGAGCGATAACTCTATACCTTGGTTTTCGATATTTCCTGCATTCAGTCGCTTTGTTGCAAAAGTAGTAGAGATGGGAAGGGGAACATCCAGGATTTGGTTTTTGGTAGACGCATGGTAATAGGTGGCTACCAAAGAAATCTTGTTGTCAAAAAACCTGGCGTCAAGGCCTGCCTCAAATGAGGTTGTCAGCTCATTTTTAAGATCGGGGCTCACAATGACATTGGTATAACCACCAAGTGGTTGGCCAGACAGGGTATTGACACCCAGGGTAAAAGTACCCTTTGTTTGGTAAGGGAAACCAGAGCTGCCCGCTTGGGCTAATGATGACCTCAACTTGAGGAAGCTCAACGTCTTGCTGGTAATCTTGAAGGCATCTGAAGCAATAAAACTTGTGCTGATAGAGGGATAGAAGAATGAATTGTTTTCTGGAGACAATGTAGAAGACCAATCGTTCCTTGCTGAAAAATCAAGATAGAGATAATTCTTGTAAGCAAACTGTCCGAATCCATATAACGATTGTATCTCGGACTCATTCAATTCAAATATCGGCAATTTCGTGAGTGTGTTGCCAATGGAAACCAGGTCTGGTACCACGAATTCACTTCCAGAATTTCCGACAGTTCTCAGGAACTTCTTCTGGTAGTTTGCTCCTGCATTCAATGACAACTTCAGATCGCTGGTGAGGTCAAAGCTACCCGTCAACAAAGCATCTGCATAGTCGTCCTTGATCCTCGTTACCGTCTCGCTCATGTCTCCATTGAGGTTGGGCGATGCATAGGTTAACTTGGAACTGTAGCGCAGGCGCTGTTCAGAATAGAAATCAGTACCAACACGCATGGCTGCTTTCAGCCAAGGAAGAATTTCATAATCAAGGTTGGCCATGGCAAGGATTCTGTCCCGCTTGTCGTTGTTTCCAGTCCTGTTGATTGTCCAATAGGGATTGGCTGTAGAACTGTTGGTGGCATATGTTTTTTCAACACCCAATATTGTTCTCGCAGAGCTATAGCCCAACTGTCCCGCAATATCCGGTGCAGTCCAAAAATAGCTCTCAAGGGTTTTCATTGAAATGCTCCTGGGCTGACTGATGAAAAGATATGCAGGGTTGTCGGATGCACCTGAAAGGGTTGGGCGATTATTGCCCGTTTGGCCCACATAACTCAACTTCACATCAAGCGTCATTTTTGGAAGAATCTTTGCAACCGTCCTTGCAGAAAAAGTATTGCGGTTGATCTTATTCGTAGGTACATACCCCTTGGAGTTGAAGTTGGAATAAGAAAAATAATAATTGACATTGTCATTGCCGCCATCCAGGTTAATGCTGTTCGTTGCCTGCATTTCTGTGTCAAAGAAAGCTTGGAAGGTATTGGGCTGCGCCAAAAACTTACCCTTTGTACCCCACTGGTCCTCATAGTCTTGCCCTGTCATTTGTGGGCCCCAAGAACCTCTTGTAAGCCTGTCACGACCAGCGCTGGTTTTGGCAACACCGGCGTAACCCGCAGTTATTGCAGCATCATATCCATAAATTTTAGCATCGGCACTGTTTCGGAAATGGGTGAATTTACCGTTCAACCCCTGTCCATATACGTCTTGGAAATCTGGCACCACTGCTGCGTTACCAATCGCATAATCAGAAGATACCCTGATGCCAAGCCCTTTCCTGCTTTTCCCGGATTTTGTGGTAATCAATACCACGCCGTTTGCACCCTGTTGACCATAAAGGGCAGCAGCATTGGGGCCTTTCAAAATTGAAACATTCTCTACATCATTGGGGTCTATGTTGGAAATGCCATCACCATAATCAGTTCCGCCCCCTCTTCCGGCAGGATCCAGGTTCCCGTTGTTGAGGGGTACGCCATCAACAACATACAGCGGCTGGCTGTTGCCCTGAAGAGAGTTAAGTCCCCTGATCACCACTTTTGATGAACCACCCGCACCCGAAGCAGCCCTGCTGACCATCACACCGGCAACTTTTCCAGACAGCTCATTTGCCAAATTGGCCTCTCGGCCTGCGGAAAGGTCACTGGCTTTGAGTTCAGCAATGCTATATCCTACCGAGCGATTGGCCCGTTTTACACCCAAAGCCGTTACAACCACTTCGCTCAATTGTTGATAGACATTCTGCAGTACAATAGTGATGTCTTGGATCTTTCCGACCGTTACCGTTTCTGAAAGAAATCCGACCGCGCTGATTACCAACACATCTTTTTCTTGTGCGGCAATTGAAAAATGACCCGTTGCATCGGTTATTGTACCCCTTGAGCTTCCTTTGATGGAAACGCTGGCGCCACTTACAGGAGAGCCCTTGTCATCTGAAACCTTGCCCTTGATATCAACCAATGGGTTGTTCGTCGGGCTCCCAGCAACAGACAACGAAGAAATATCCCCATTTAACGGATGGGCATTCACGGGGGCAAATTGAACTGAAGCAAACAGCAATAGAAAGCAAACTTTAATGGTTATTGCTTTCCCAGTGAGGCCAAAGCCTGAGCGAGCAAAATCTTTTTCCTTTTTCATGAGCTGGTGTGATGTTGGTTAAAAATCCTTTGTTACTAATTGTTTGATTTTGGCAGGTCTTCTGACTTGCTCCGTTGTTTAAAGCCTTCCCATCGTTTAGGACAGTGGCATGTGGATTAAACAACTTTATCGGAGCTTACAGCTACGGGGATAGTTCGAGATTTACACTTGATTCC
>SHWT01000061.1 GCA_009693715.1 Chitinophagaceae bacterium | reverse complement strand
CTTAAAAAAATATGGGGTAGCGATACTTACTTTAATGGAAGAAGCATGGATGTGTACATTGCCAAATTAAGAAAGTACTTAAAGGAAGATGAAAAAATTGAAATCGTAAACATTCACGGGAATGGTTTCCGATTAGTGGTGCAATAACGCTAGTTATTGTCGCCACAAATACTTTATTGTACTAGACTAGTGGTGGTGCAATAACGAATTTTAGTAGCGGTTCAAATTCGCAACCAATAAATTAACGGAAAAGCTCGGGGTTATCAGAATGGCCTCGGGCTTTTTGTTTGCCCAAATGTCTATATGCTTTATCAGTTACCTCACGACCTCGGGGCGTGCGTTGTAAAAAACCTTCCTGAATTAAAAAAGGCTCGTATACTTCCTCAATAGTACCCGACTCCTCACCTACTGCAGTGGCAATCGTTGAAATTCCGACAGGACCTCCCTTGAATTTTTCTATAATTGCTAATAATATACGGTTATCCATTTCATCCAAGCCATGCTCATCTACATTCAACGCTTTTAATGCATGTTTGGTAATGCCAATATCCACAGATCCATCATTTAATACTTGTGCAAAGTCACGCACACGCCTTAATAGTCCATTGGCAATTCGCGGCGTGCCCCTACTTCTTCTTGAAATTTCCCCTGCCGCATCTGCATTAATTTTCACATCCAATATTTGCGCACTTCTTAAAATAATTTTTTCAATAACGGTGGCAGGATAATATTCCAATCTTGATTTGATACCAAATCTCGATAATAAAGGTGCTGTTAACAAACCACTTCGCGTAGTCGCGCCTACTAAAGTAAATGGATTTAAATTGATTTGAATGCTACGTGCGTTGGGTCCCGTATCAATCATGATATCAATTTTATAATCCTCCATTGCAGCATACAAGTACTCTTCCACTACCGTGCTTAAACGGTGTATCTCATCAATAAACAAAACGTCATTGGCTTCCAAACTGGTTAATAAACCAGCCAAATCACTGGGCTTTTCAATCACTGGACCCGAGGTTTCTTTAATTTGAACACCCATTTCATTGGCAACAATTCGGCTTAACGTTGTTTTTCCCAAACCTGGAGGGCCATGAAATAAAATATGATCCAAGGCCTCGCCTCTCATTTTAGCAGCCTTAATAAAAATGCTCAGGTTTTCAATCAATTGGGGCTGCCCTGCAAAAGCATCCATTCCCTTTGGACGAATACTATTTTCAAACTCCTTGTCTAAAGGGTTTGAATGATGATTCGAACTATCTAAAATTGGATTGGACATGAATAATTTTTTATTTGGTTGCAGGAACTGGCTTTTCCAATAAGTATTTATAAATAAATTTATTTTTTAAATCACTGAAGTGTTTCCCTTTGGCACCACCCCATCCATGTCTTCCACCCGGATATAACATAAATTCCACCTCCTTACCATTATCCTGTAATGCACTTAATAATTGCATAGAGTTTTGCATGTGCACATTATCATCCATGGTTCCATGGACCAATTGTAGTATTCCTTTAAAGTTTTTTACATGGGTCATTGCACTACTAGATTTATACCCTTCTGGATTTTCCTTTTGTGTATCCATGAATCTTTCTGTGTAATGTGAATCATATAACTCCCAAGCAGTAACACTACCGCCTGCCATTGCATGTGTGAATACATCGGCACCATAAGTTAAAGCGTAGCAACTCATGTAACCACCATAACTAAATCCAGTGATAGCAATTTTTTTAGGGTCCGCACTACCATTGGCAATAAACCACTTCGCCATGGTCATATAATCCTGCATTTCCCAATAACCTAAATTACGATACATATAGTTCACGCCTTCCTTTCCAAAATGTCCACTCGCACGGTGATCAAAAGCCACTTGTATCATCCCTTCTTTCGCCCAATTTTCTTTCATTTCAGGATTGGTCCAACTATCCATCACTGTTCCTGCATTGGGACCGCCATAAATACTCACCAACATCGGATATTTTTTATTGGGATCCATATTTTTAGGCCAGGTAACAACTGCCGGCAATTCAAATAAACCATCCGCACTTTTAATTCTAATTAATTCTGTTTTTGCAAAATTTTCAGCTTTAAAACTGGAATCAACTGAAGTACCCAATACAGTCACTACAGGATTTTTATCCTTACGATCCACCAATGCGATAGTAGATGGGGTATTTACATTGCTATAAACAGAAACAAATCTTTTTGCATTAGGTGATAAATATACTTGTGCATAATTATAATCACCAATAGAAAGTCGCTTTAAATTTTTTCCATCAAAATTGATAACATAAAAATCACTACGTGCTGAATTTTCCAATCCACGTGCAGTAAAATAAATGGACCTTGTTTTTTCATCAATAAATTTAATGCCAGTGACCGTAAACTTCCCGTTGGTGATTGGATTGATTAATTGTCCATTCATGTTATACAAATACAACTGATTCCAACCCGACGCATCTGACTGCGCAATATATCCTTCATTGTTGGCTATAAAATTAATTCGGCCATTTACCCTGTCCTCTAAATCGATCCATGTTTTTTGATACTCTTTGTACACTTCCTTCTTTGCACCAGAAGTCATATCTAATTCATAAATTTTAAAATTATTTTGACCACGATCCATCCATGGCAACCACATGCTTTTGTTATTGGGGTTCCAAATAGGCCATCCAAAATATTGGTCTTCTTGGTCATTAATATCAGCCCAAGTAATTTTGCCGCCTGTTGGTGTTGTCCAACCAATTTTTACAGTAGGATTAGGATCACCCACTTTTGGATAACGGGTTTCCTCCACAAAGCCATGCAGTCCTTCACTATTATAAATAGGGAACATGGGCACTTTGCCTTCATCAAAACGCATAAAGGAAATATATTTACTATCCGGACTCCACCAAAATGCACGGTACTGAGTAGAACGGCCAAATATTTCTTCAAAATAAACCCAGCTCGCATAACCATTTAAAATACCCCTTTCCTTTTCAGCAGTAATCGCAGTTACTTTTTTATCAGCAACCCCTACGGTATATAAATTATTGTCTTTGGTATATCCCACAAATTGACCGTCTGGTGAGAGTTGTGGATTTTTTTTGTCGCCTTTGTCTGATGTTAATGTGGTTTCAACACCGCTTACTTTAATTACTACTTCCCCGTTTTTTAAACTAACGGTTGCCTCTTCCTTCAAAACAGCCGCTGGAGCAGGTGTATAGGTTTTTGTAATTACATTGTACAAATAATCCGCCGAAGGGGTACCTGGTTTTAATTTTGTATTAATAACAAATTCATCATTATTCAACCAACGATTAAATCTTGGAAGATTTGATTGCGGCATGCGCATTTGCGCTTGCAAAAGTATCACACAAAAGATACTAGATAAAAAAAGTAGCTGTTTTTTCATAATTCTTTTTTAAAATTATTTTAACGAATTTTTGATTACTCCATTCGGATTTCTGCTATCCCCCATTATTTAAATTACGACATTTATCATTTTACCCTTCACGAAAATCAGTTTTTTTACTGGCTTTCCTTCCATCCACTTTTGAACAACCGCATTCGCCATTACTATATCACTCACCTCTTTCTCAGTGCAGGATAAATCAATCGCGATATTGGTTCTCATTTTACCATTGATACTTACTGGGTAATCCTTGGCTGTTTCTAAAACATACTTTGCATCAAATATTGGAAAAGCAGCATCTATCACCAAGCCCTCATTCCCCAACACCTGCCACAATTCCTCACAAAAATGCGGCGCGTAGGGCGTCATTAAAACAAGCAAGTCAGATAAAACAGTTTTTTTATGACATCCCAAATCATATAATTCATTTACACAAATCATAAACATACTTACTGCTGTATTAAAGCTATGACGATTGGTATCTTCCTCAATTTTTTTAATGGTTTTATGCAGCACTTTTAATTCTTCCAAACTTGCGGCTTCATCCACCCAAACCTTTCCTTTGATTTCATCAAAAAACAAACGCCAAAACTTTTTCAAAAAGCGGTGCACCCCTTCAATCCCTTTGGTATCCCATGGTTTGCTCTGCTCCACAGGGCCTAAAAACATTTCATACATCCTAAAGGTATCTGCACCATATTTGTTTACTAAATCATCAGGGTTGACTGTGTTAAACTTTGACTTAGACATTTTTTCAACCTCTACGCCACAAATGTATTTGCCATCTTCTAAAATAAATTCAGCATTCGCATAATCAGGTTTCCACTTTTTAAATGCTCCGGTATCTAATTCAACGCCGTCCACTTTGTTTACATCCACATGTAATTGATCAACTTCGTAATCTTTAATTAAACCAGCGGAAACAAAAATGGAACTTCCTCTTTTGCGATACACAAATCGAGAACTTCCTTGAATCATTCCCTGATTCAATAATTTTTTATATGGCTCATCAAACCCAATATGCCCTAAATCGTACAAAGCCTTGGTCCACATTCTAGAATATAGTAAATGCCCTACCGCATGCTCCGTTCCACCAATATATAAATCCACCTGTCCCCAATAATCACTCACTTTTCTGCTACAAAATTCATTTTCATTATGCGCATCCATATAGCGTAAAAAATACCAGCTACTTCCTGCAAAACCAGGCATAGTGTTGGTTTCCAATTGCGCTTCCTTCCAGGAAGGAATATTCGCTAACGGGCCTTCGCCATCAGGACCTGGGCCATAATGATCTACCTTAGGTAATAATAAAGGCAATTCTTTCTCATCCATTGGATAAGCAATGCCATTGTCCCATTTAATTGGGAATGGCTCCCCCCAATAGCGTTGTCTGCTAAAGGCAGCATCACGCATACGATAATTGATTTTGCGATTACCCAATCCCAATGCTTCAATTTTATCATTCACAATTGCAATGGCTGCTTTTTGTACCACGCCATTTAAAAAATCACTATTACTTAAAATGGCTTCTTTGGTGGGATTCGCTTCCAAACCATTAAAGGCATCTCCAATAATATTGGTGATGGGTATATTAAAATGTTTTGCAAATTTAAAATCACGATCGTCTCCACAAGGTACCGCCATAATTGCACCAGTTCCATAGCCTGCCAAAACATATTCGGAAATCCAAACAGGAATTGCAACGCCATTGAATGGATTAATGACATAAGCACCCGTAAAACATCCTGTAATTTTTTTCTCCGCAATTCTTTCACGCTCACTTCTACTTTTTACATACGCAATATAGGTTGCTACTTCCGCTTGATGCGAACTAGGCACTATATTTTCAATGATTGCATGCTCCGGTGCGACCACCATAAAGTCAACGCCAAACATGGTATCAGGGCGTGTTGTATATACACGCAATACTTCATTGCTATCCTTCACTGCAAAATTAATCTCCGCACCTTCGCTTTTTCCAATCCAATTGGATTGCATTTCCTTCATAGCATCACTAAACTGAATGGTCTCTAATCCGCTTAATAATCTATCCGCATATTCTGTAATACGTAAATACCATTGTCTTAATTTTTTCTTCTCCACCGGATGACCGCCTCTTTCACTTAACCCATTAATTACTTCGTCATTCGCTAATACGGTTCCTAATGCTGCACACCAGTTCACTTCCCCGATACCGCAAAATGCCAAACGGTAATGCATTAAAATATCCTGTTGCTGCTTTTTTAAATATCCTTTCCAAGTTTCAGCGCTAAATGTTTTCACCTCATCTACGGGGCAGGTATGATTTATATTTCCTTCCTTTTCAAATGCCGATACTAAATTTTGAATAGGGCTTGCCTTTTGCTGCGCGCGATCAAAATAACTATTAAACAGTTGTAAAAATATCCATTGTGTCCATCTGTAATAAGTTGCATCACAGGTGCGCACTTCTCTATCCCAATCGTAACAAAATCCAATATTGTCTAATTGCTTTCTAAAATTGTTGATATTATCATGGGTGCAGATCGCAGGATGTACCCCATTTTCAATCGCATATTGTTCTGCTGGTAAACCAAATGCATCATAACCCATGGGATGTAAAACATTAAAACCTTTTAATCTTTTAAAACGACTATAAATATCTGAAGCTATATATCCCAAAGGATGCCCTACATGCAAACCTGCACCACTCGGATAAGGGAACATATCCAAAACATAACACTTGGGTTTGCTTGAATCATTACTTACCTGATACGCTTTTTTCTCCTGCCAAATAGTTTGCCATTTCTTTTCAATGGCCCTAAATTGATACTCCATCTAATTGCATTTCATTTTAAATGGTTGAATCATAACAATTCTTTAACCAAAATCAAAAAAATACACATTTTGGCCTAAAAAATGGGATAATTCATCCTCTGCAAATGTAAGCCATTAGCGTTCAAAACCCTACATTTGCAAAGTGAACAAGTAAAATTAATGCTATGGCAGTAACCGGATCTACCTCTTTAAAACGCAGCAAGCCCAACTACATTTATAGTGTGATTGGGGTGGCGATTGTTTTGTTTATTATGGGCATTATGGGATGGCTATTTTTAAACCTTCATTCCATTGGGGACAATTTTAAAGAAGATATTCGTATTAGCGTTTATTTGAGGACCTCCGACAAAAATGCGATAGGAAAAGTACAGCAATATATTGCCAGCCAACCCTATGCTAAAAATGTCGAATATATTAATAAGGAAAAGGCAAAGGAAATTTGGAATAAGGAAAACAATGAAGAATGGGCTAAAATTTTAGACGTAAACCCACTACCTGAAAGTGTCGATTTTTTCGCCAAAGCCGACTATGTGAATCCGGATAGTTTAGCCAACATTAGCGCAACTATTGAAAATACATTCAAAACAGAAGTAGCAGATATTCAATATCCAAAAAGCTTAGTCACCAACCTGAATGAAAGGGCCACTAAAATTGGGGTGATTTTTTTAGTGATGTCCATTATACTATGCATTATCGTGATTATCAGTATTGATAATACCATTCGATTAGCCATGTTCAGCAATCGTTTTTTAATTAAAACAATGCAAATGGTGGGTGCAACAAGGGGATTTATTTCAAAACCTTTAGTGATTCGTGCATTGATCAATGGATTAACCAGTGCCTTTATTTCCATTATTTTATTGTTTGGTTTAACGCAATGGGCTGGCAGTCAATTTCCACAAATCAAAACCATCCAAGGTGCTGGGAATGATTTATTACTTTTTGGCGGCATCATTATTATGGGCGTGGGTATATCCGTATTTAGTACTTACCGTAGTGTATTGAAATATTTAAAAATGAAATTAGACGATCTATATTAACGAATTCATTAAATTTATAATTCAGAAATAAAGTCCAACCAAAACGAGTATATCGAGCGGAAACGACAATAGCATAAAATAAAATTGTATGACACAGAAAGAAACAAAAAAATCCTTAGACATTTTTGGCAAGTCAAATTATATTTGGATGTTGGTGGGTGCCTTGTTAATTACAGCAGGAATGCTATTAATGACAGGTGGAAAAAGCACTGACCCAAATGTATTTAATGCAAGTGAAGTGTATAGCTTTAGACGCATTACACTAGCCCCAATCGTTATGATCATTGGCTTTTTAGTTGAAATTTATGCACTGTTTAAAAAAGCCTAATAAATATAAAATTTACTCAGATCCCGACGCCTGCGCTCGGGATCTGTTTTTTAATACACCATTATGAATACAATACAAGCAATAATCATTGCCATCATTGAAGGTATCACTGAGTTTTTGCCTATTTCAAGCACCGCACATATGAAGTTTGCGAATCCTTTTTTAGGCATTGACGACTCCCCATTTGTTGACTTATTTGAAATTGTGATTCAATTAGCTGCCATTGCCTCCATAGTGGTTATTTATTATAAAAGATTTTTCGATTTCAAACATTATAGTTTTTATTTAAAACTGATCGTAGCAGTAATTCCAGCTTTACTATTTGGGGCTTTATTAAAAAAATACATTGATGCTGCATTAAATAATTTATGGGTGATTGCCATTGTCATGATTGCTGGCGGGGTACTACTTTTGTTCGTAGACAAACTATTCAAAGCAAATGAAGCAAGCATAAGCAATATCAAAGATTCGGCTACCAATACAAACAAGGACGCAAATGAAAATTCGAACAATGACGCAGGTGAAATAAGTTATCAAAAATCATTCATCATTGGTTGCTTCCAAGTGCTATCCATTATTTTTCCAGGATTAAGCCGAAGTGCCGCAACTATTGTTGGTGGAATGAGCCAAAAATTAAGCAAAAAAATAGCACTTGAATTTTCCTTTTTCTTAGCTGTGCCAACTATGATGGCAGCCTCTGCGAAAAGCACTTTAGATGTATACAAAACCAATCCCGAAGTGTTTGCAGCAGATAACCTAATTACATTATTCATTGGCGCGGTGGTGGCTTTTATAGTTGCCTTAGTATCGGTTCAGTTTTTTATCAAAATTGTACAAAAAATGGGATTTGCCCCATTTGGTTGGTACCGAATTGTGTTGGGTATCACCATTTTAATATTGTTATATACGCAGTATCTTAATTAACCCCCAATAGGACTAGCTATAGGAGAGTTGGGTTTTTATTAGTATTTTTAAAACACTAATAAAGAAACGTATGCAAACTGCATCAAAAAAAGTTGTCAACGGATGGGCCATGTACGATTGGGCCAATAGTGTTTATAATCTTGTAATTACATCTACTATTTTTCCTGCCTACTATGAAGCAGTTACCGGAGATGGCAATGAAAATACACTCATTGATAAAATTAAAATTGGGGGGTATGAGTTTTCAAATACTGCACTTTATAATTATATACTAGCCATTGCATTTGTCATTGTGGCAATCATGTCACCCATATTATCATCCATCGCAGATGCAAGAGGAAATAAAAAGCAGTTTCTCCGCTTTTTTTGTACCATGGGTAGTTTATCTTGCGCTTCTCTTTACTTTTTTGATAGCGACCATATTATTGGCGGTTTAATTTCCGTGATTATTGCATGCGTTGGGTTTTGGAGTAGTTTGGTTTTTTACAATTCCTACTTACCTGAAATTGCTGCGCCTGAGGATCGGAATCGTATTAGTGCCAAAGGATTTATGATGGGATATATCGGTTCGATACTTTTACAACTTATTTGTTTTGTATTTGTATTAAAGCCTGAACTTTTTGGCATTACGGTGGGTAAAGCATCCCAAATTTCATTTTTATTGGTCGGTATCTGGTGGGTAAGCTTTGGTTGGTTGGCAATTTCAAGACTTCCTGCAAGTAAGGGTGTAAAAGGCACCCAGAATAAAAATTTATTTACACAAGGTTACAAGGAACTACATAAGGTTTGGGTTGAACTTAAAACACAGCCGTTATTAAAACAATTTTTATTCTCTTTTTTCTTTTACAATATGGGCGTTCAAACAGTCATGCTAGCTGCAACGCTATATGGCAAGAGTGAATTAAACATACCCACCACCAATTTAATCATTGCTATTTTAATCATCCAATTAGTGGCCATCCCTGGAGCGCATTTGATGGCAAAACTAGCAAGCAAATGGGGCAATTTTAATACGCTAATGGTAGCTATTGTAATATGGATTGGCGGCTGTATCATGGGCTACTATCTTCCACGAAACAGTGTCATGCCTTTTTATAGCTTAGCTATTATTGTAGGATTTGTCATGGGCGGTATTCAATCAGTGAGCAGAAGTACTTATTCCAAATTGATGCCCGAAACACAGGACACCACCAGTTATTTCAGCTTTTATGATGTCACTGAAAAAGTGGCGATTGTAATTGGTATGTTTAGCTTTGGCTTTATCAATGAAATCACTGGATCACAACGAAACTCAGTATTGGCATTGTGTATATTTTTTATCATTGGGTTTGTTTTACTATATCGCACTTCAAAATTAAAAGGATATGCAGGTATTTAGTGTTGATACAGGTAAGTTTAAATTAGATGGCGGCGCTATGTTTGGTGTAGTACCCAAAGGAATATGGAACAAACTAAATACAGCAGATGAAAATAATTTATGTACCTGGGCCTTACGTTGTTTGTTGGTGATTGAAGGGGATCGAAAAATACTCATTGATACAGGCATGGGTGATAAGCAAGATGCCAAGTTTTTTAGTCATTATCATCCCCATGAAACTGTTACCCTAAAAGATGCTTTACATAAAATAAATATCAGCCCGAATGATATCACAGATGTATTATTAACGCATTTACATTTTGATCATGTAGGCGGTTCGGTGTATAAGGAAGATGCAACTTTTAAACTAAGTTTTCCGAATG
The DNA here is from genome assembly GCA_009693715.1 of Chitinophagaceae bacterium. Taxonomy (GTDB): domain Bacteria; phylum Bacteroidota; class Bacteroidia; order Chitinophagales; family Chitinophagaceae; genus Sediminibacterium. The sequence continues at coordinate 2,243 of SHWT01000061.1, read as the reverse complement.
CGATTTACTGGGTGAGTGAACCCCAATGGGAATTGGCATTGAACCCCAACAAACGCGAAAAGGCTTCTTTTTTAAAGGAGAATATTTTACCCCTACAACAAAGCGGGCAATTAAAACTAATTAGTCTACCTGCGTTTAATAGTACTTCTAACTTACAGGAAATTCATTTTAGCCCAAACATTACTTGTTTTGTAGTCAACGGACATACCCAAGGGATGTTAATACCTAAAATAAACATAGGTGGCCAACAACTTGTATTTATGGCCGATTTATTACCTAGCGTGGCACACATTCCGCTGCCTTATGTAATGGGTTATGATATGCAACCATTAATCACACTGGAAGAAAAGGAACTATTTTTAAATGAGGCTGCAAAAAATAATTATACTTTATTTTTTGAGCACGACGCCGTGAATGAATGTTGTAGTTTACAGGAAACAGAAAAAGGAATTAGATCGAATGCAAGTTTCACATTGCATACCTGGTTGCAGCAATAAAGTTCACCGCTACTCTACTACTTCCATCAATGAGGTTAAGGGATGTCGGATGTTTTCATAGCCATCTAAGTCCACTTTAATACTTCCAACAACAATCGGTGTTTCAATACGAACGGGGATATGGTTTTCATCATCCGTTACCCATACAATCATTTTTTCACCACCATCAAACATACTGCCTTTCACCAACAAGGGAGCTAATTTGATTACTTTAAACCGGCCATATTGTGTGGTAATTTCGGCACGGCCTAGAAATTTAAAATAAGAAGGGTATAAATTATCGTCAATAAAAAAACTCAAATTAATTTTGTCGTTAATCTGACATTTTTCATAATTAATATTTCGAGCTGCATAAATAGCACTGATCACATCAAAAGTACAATCGGCTGTATTAAATACACCCGCTTCGCTCGTGGCTGTATTGTTTTTTTGATCAAATAAAACTTCCTCCTTTTTATGAAAGCTTCCTTCATTAATATGTCGGGTAAATTGATAGGGCAATAAGGTTTTTGCATCTACCACGGATTCGTATTTATCCCTTACTTTAAAAATCCAACCATATTTTGAATTTGAACGACCATTGAGTGTGAAAGTATAGGCTGGCATATTGTTCCATGTACTGGATTTAATCGAAAATTCCGCCTTGCCCGCATTTACATATAAACCAATCACATTGTAATAGATGGTGTATCGCACTTTTTCACCTACCTGATAGGATTTGTTGATTTGATTGCACAAACCATCCCCTTCCTTGGAAGGAAAAAAAGATAATAATGCACTTAATAATATAAATAAAATGTACATAGGGGGCTTTAATCAAAGATGGGGAACTTAATCATAAGCATCATGTAAAATTATTGCTTTATGCGGAAATTAATTAATAAAAATGCCCCAATGATGGCAGGTAATAAAAAGTTAACGGCCCAAATGATAGTACTTAAGCATATCAGCATTAAACTATTGTTATAGTAGGGTTCCAATAATACTACGATGAGCTGCCCACGTATCACTAAATCCGTTAAACTGATTGAAGGGATAATACTTAGCAATAAAAACAACACCCCTAAGGCTATCCACAAATCAATAGGTGCAATGGGTATGTTTAACATTTTCACCGCCCAAGTATATTGAAGTACAAAAATCATATACTTTAAAAAAGACAAACCCAATAAATTTAATTTTAATTTATTTTCAATTTGTAGTTTATTTATTTTGTTCAACCAACCTTTAAATTGACCAGGATGAAAATAAACAAACAAAGCAGCGATTAAGCCCAGAGGCATGAACCATTTGATCCAAGGGAAAAATGGCAGGTTAACAAAAAGTGCGATACTCCCAATACTAATGGTAATGATGAGTTGTGCATAGGAGGACCAAGCCAATTGTGCCACCCCTTTCATTTTACTACCAGGAGGCAACAATAAAATGCGTCCTACATAATCGCCCGAACGCGCTGGGGTAAAAAAAGCAAAAGCTTGTCCAATCAGTACAGACTTATAGGATTTAAAAATTGAAATTGGGTTCCAGGATGCAAGTAATTTTTGCCACTTTTTTGCTTCCATTAAATAGTTGCCTAAAAAAAGCAATAACAATACAGCCCATTCAAAAAAAGTAACTTTCTCAAACTGAATTTTAATGTCGGCACTGTATTGATTCAAATTTTCATTGTGCGCTACTTTATTATAAATAGCGACCAAGCAAACTACAAATAGGATTAATCCAATTGATTTATTTCCCCAACTGCGT
>SHWT01000060.1 GCA_009693715.1 Chitinophagaceae bacterium | reverse complement strand
AAGTTACTTTGTCGCCTTTCTTTAAAGCTTTTGTAACTGCTTCAATAAAAGCGTCCAATGCTGCGTTAGCTTGTGTTTTTGCGATCTCTGCATTGTCAGCAATGTGAGCGATCAATTCTGCTTTGTTCATAGATGTGTTTTTTATAGTTTTAAAACGATGTAACAAATTTATTGGGTTTTATCAGTTTCAACAATATTTTTTTGGTTTTTTTTATTTTAATATTACCCTTGAAACCCTTAAATAGCAAGGTTTTCATCCAAAATCGTCTTTAATTAACTGTTTTTACAAAACAAATCCAAACACCTAAAGCCTTGCTGTCATTGAGTTTCAAACATTTATTTGCTGTAATATAGGCCTGTAGCGGTTTTCGGCCATTTAATATATCCACATTCAATTCACAATTTGCATATTTGTGCTAAAATACAAGCATTGCGCACCCCATTTGTTGTTTAGTTGTAGTATAAGGGTGTCCGCAAACTGTGTATGGTACTTACTTAACTGCGCTTTATCGATAGCGTATAGTTGTAATGTGAAAGTGGGGTTTTGATCCTCCGGCACTTCTAATTGGTATAATTTATGGTCATTGAAACAACCAGTAGCCATGAGTTCCCCTATGAAATTTGTTTTCATCCAAATGAGCCATGGGGATTGAATGTCGGGGTTTAATTGAAAGCTAATATTACAAACCTGCATGTTAATCTTATTTTAGGTCTAGTACAATTGGACAGTGATCGCTGTGTTTTACTAAAGATAGGATACTTGCGTCACTGATGCGATCTGCAATAGCATCTGTGGTGCACAAATAGTCAATGCGCCAGCCTTTGTTTTGCAGGCGCACACTTGGAAAGCGTTGGCTCCACCAAGAATAAGCGCCAACCGTCGTTGGATTTATTTTTCTGAAGCTATCCACCCAGCCCGCTGCTAAAAAGGATTCCATCCACTGTTTTTCTTCAGGCAAAAAACCAGATGATTTTTTATTTCCTTTGGGATCATGAATATCAATATCGCGATAGGCAATATTATAATCGCCTGCTAAAATTATGTTGGGTCTTTCTTTTCTTAATTGTTGTAACCAAAGATGCATTTCATTCAACCATTGGTATTTGTAAGTTTGTCTTTCATCTCCGCTTGTGCCTGATGGAAAATAAGCATTGACAATAGTCAAGTCACCCAAATCCACTCGAACCACCCTGCCTTCGAAATCGCTTAGGGGGTAGCTATTCCCGAAAGTAACTTTAGCTGGTTTTATTTTACTAAAAATTGCCACGCCACTATATCCTTTTTTTTGTGCTGAATACCAAGACACATGGTAGCCTAATGCAGTAAAAAGGGATAAATCAACATCTTCTTGATTCGCTTTTGTTTCCTGTACGCAAAAAATATCAACCGGATATTCGGTCAACCAATCAATGAGCCCCTTTTTAATTGCTGCACGAATGCCATTCACATTATAACTTACTATTTTCATCATTGTACTTAAAGACTAGGAGGGCATTTGAAAAATTTCACTAAAAGACATTTGTAATAAAAAGTTTTTTATCTCTGCATCTGCTGCTGCATCAGCCGTAAACATTTGAAAAGGTTTATTTTGCCCTTCTGCCACCATGACCATTTTATCATCAATGAAAATAGTTTTTAAATTATTGGCGTAATTAATTAATATTTTAAAGCTGTGCGTTTTGAATTTTCCTTCGATTGATTTTGCTGAAATAATTTTCTTTTTTTCATAAAACGTACCAATATTATATTTTTTAGTACTATCGAAACCATTAAATATTTCATTCAAATTGAAAAACTTATCTTTTTCTACCACTGTTTCTTCTACACTAAATGAACCGATACTATCTTGGTCTAAAAATAGGGTGTGCATATTGCCTGGTAAAAAAAGAATTGGGGACTTGCTTGCTTCGGAATCATTGGGGCTTAAATTTAATTCAAGATAGGCGACAATGCTATAATCCAAATCGCGATTCACGTCCCTTAAAGGCTGCAAAACATGGTAATATTCATTTGTAGTGCTACCTAATCTTTTTTTAATAAGGGGTAGCATGTCGAAATACGGGTTATTAATGGACTTGTCTTTTTGGTTAATTTTATTCATTTGCGCTGGAGGCGTTCTCAATAATTGAAGGCCATTGTCGTTGTTATAACTTATAAAAGGTTTACTGGTGTCAAATTGAATTCTATTTTGCTTATGTAAAAAAGGCATCCAAAAATTATCGGTGGCATAGGCGGCAGGCACTTTTGCTTCGATGTATTCCATGTCATCCATATTTGGTGATACAAAACTGATTCCTTTTTGAATCGCTTTGAAAATAAAGTTAGGCGTGCTCGCAGGTAGATCAATGGCATACCCCATGCCAATACTTTTAGTGGGCATCATGCTCAATAAAATAGTTTTCTTAAAAACACTTTCTCTACGTTGATTGTAGATGTTACAGGATATATACCAAACGGAACTAATGCTATCAAATTTAGATCGCGGAATTTCTGCTAATTTGTTTTGAAACACAAATTCTGGACTCATTTCATAAATTTCGATATACGCATGAAAATTAGTATTCGCACTTCGAGACCAATCAATCGTTATTTTACCAACTTGATTTTGTTTTGTTAGTTGTAATGTGGTGGTTTTGTAATTTTTATCTCTGATTAAATTAATTTCTTTGAACAATCCAGAATCCAATGCTTCTATAAGTGGCTTAATGTCATTGGGTAGATGCCAGTAATTAGCCGTGGGTGAAACCATTGAATACGACTGTATCTGCTCCACCACCACCTTTGATTGGGCATGAGTTGCAATTGCAATTAATTGTAGTAAAAAGTAGGCTGTATGTTTTAAAAAAGTCTTCATTTGATTTGCTAAACTATAGGTTCAAATTTAGTTATTTTTAAATAACCCGAGTTCTTTATTTGCGTTAACTTTAACAGGCATTAAACAAATGGTAGTCATGGCTAATTTTTCACAAAGGCGCATCATTCCAGCTACGAAATCATACGAGTTAGAAGGGCCAAAACCAAGGATTAACGAGTTTTTATTTGCTTTTCAAATATTTAAAGAGTTTATCAAAGGGTTTAGGGCATTGCATTTTGTTGGGCCCTGTATTACCGTTTTCGGTTCGGCTCGTTTTAAGGAAGACCATCCTTATTATATTCAAGCCAGAGAGATGGGAAAAAAAATTGCAGCATTAGGTTTTGTCACCATGACGGGGGGCGGTCCTGGCATTATGGAAGCGGCAAATAGAGGGGCTTTTGAAAATGGTGGAAAATCCATTGGTTGTAATATTAAGTTGCCCTTTGAACAACAACCCAATCCTTATGTACAAAAATCAATCACCTTTACGTACTTTTTTATTCGTAAAGTTTTGTTGGTTAAATATTCTTATGCATTTGTGATTATGCCTGGTGGCTTTGGTACACAGGATGAATTTTTTGAAACATTAACCTTAGCACAAACAAAAGTGATTAATGATTTCCCTATTGTAGTGATGGGGCGTCAATTTTACCAACCGTTTCAGCATTGGATGGAACACATGATTCAGGAAGGGACAATCTCACCTGAGGATAAGAAGTTTGTACTATTTACCGATAGTTGCGATGAAGCGATACAACATATTAGCACTTACGTTAACAAACATTATATTGTTAAGCCGCGTAAACGCCTTTGGTGGTTGTTTGAGAAAGTATAAAAATATTAATCAATTACAGGTTGTAGCCACCTTGTGATATATTCTAATGGTTTATCTTTTCTTTGTGCATAATCAATCACCTGATCTTGTTGAATTTTACCCAATCCAAAATATTGACTTTGTGGATGTGCGAAATACCAACCGCAAACGCTGGAAGCAGGGTACATCGCCAAACTTTCAGTTAGGGTAATGCCTGTATGTTGCTCCGCATTTAATAAATTAAATAGGGTGTATTTTTCAGTATGATCTGGACAAGCAGGATAGCCCGGTGCTGGACGAATACCTCGGTATTGTTCACTAATCAATGATTCATTCGTTAGTGTTTCATCTGCAGCATATCCCCAATATTCTTTTCTTGTTTTAACGTGCAAGTATTCCGCAAATGCTTCTGCCAAACGATCGGCCAATGCTTGTAAAATAATTTTATTATAGTCGTCTAAATTTTCTTCAAATGCTTTGATGTGTTTTTCAATACCATGAATAGTGACAGCAAAAGCGCCGATATAATCTTTTTTATTTTCAGTGGCAGGACAAATAAAGTCTGCCAAAGAAAAATTAGTTTGTCCTTCGGCTTTTTTGGCCTGCTGTCTTAAAAAATGTAATGCAACATTTTCTGAACCATCTTCAAGGATTACATCATCTTCGATTGCCTTTGCTGGCCAAAATCCTACAGCACCTTTTGCAGTTAACCATTTTTCGCTCACAATTTTATTTAATAATTCATTTGCATCTTCATATAATTTTGTAGCTACTTCACCTACTTTTTCATCCGTTAAGATGGCAGGAAAATTTCCATGTAACTCCCAAGCGATAAAAAATGGTTTCCAATCAATGTAATCAACAAGTACAGACAAGTCATCAATTGCAATGGCCTTGTTTCCAGTAAAGCTCGGAGCAATTACTTGGAATGCGCTCCAATCAATCGGCGCTTTGTTTTTTAATGCAGCTATGTATGGTAATGATTGCTTGGTTGTTTTTTTATTATCAAAATCGAATTTTAAAGCAGTATAGGCGTTTTCTAATTCTTTTAAGAAGGGTGCTTTTTGGTCCTTGTTTAATAAAGAACCTGCCACCGTTACACTTCTGGATGCATCGAGTACATGTACCACCCCATCCTGATATTCAGGTGCAATTTTTACTGCTGTATGCATACGGGATGTAGTGGCACCCCCAATCATCAAAGGAATATTCATCCCTCTTCTTTTCATTTCTTTGGCGATATAAACCATCTCGTCTAAGGAAGGGGTGATTAAGCCACTCAATCCAATAATATCCACTTCTTGTTTTTGCGCTTCCGTTAAAATTTTATCTGCAGCCACCATGACCCCTAAGTCAATAATTTCATAACCATTACATCCCAGTACCACGCCCACAATATTTTTTCCAATATCATGTACATCTCCTTTTACAGTAGCTAATAATATTTTAGCGGGGCCTTTGCTAATGCCATTTGGATTAATGGACGCTAACTTTTTTCTTTCTTTTTCTGCTTCAATGTAGGGGGTTAATACTGCCACACTCTTTTTCATTACCCGCGCACTTTTTACTACTTGGGGTAGAAACATTTTTCCAGATCCAAATAAATCACCTACCTGGTTCATGCCCGCCATTAAAGGGCCTTCGATCACTTCCAATGGTTCGCTATATTGTAATCTTGCTTCCTCGGTATCCGCATCAATAAAATCGGTAATGCCATTAATTAAGGAATGCGCCAATCTTTCTTCAACAGTACCTTCGCGCCATGCGGCACTTTTAACTTCGACCTTTCCTTTTGCTTGAACCGTATCTGCATATTGAATTAAAGCTTCTGTTGCTTCATTATTATCATTGTTCCTATTTAAAATAACATCCTCACACAGGTTTCTTAATGTGGGTTCAATTTCATCATATACTTCCAACTGACCTGCATTCACAATACCCATATCCATACCCGCTTTAACGGCATGGAATAAAAATACGGCGTGTATTGCTTCACGTACTGCATCATTTCCTCTAAATGAAAATGATACATTGGATACGCCACCACTTACTTTCGCTAATGGCATTTTTTGTTTAATAACACGCGTCGCTTCAATAAAGTCAACTGCATAATTATTATGTTCTTCAATACCAGTGGCTACCGCGAAAACATTGGGATCGAAAATGATATCCTGCGGATCAAAACCAACTTGTTCTACTAAAATTTTATAAGCGCGCGAACAAATTTCAATTTTTCGGTCCTCGGTATCTGCTTGTCCTTTTTCATCAAATGCCATTACAATCACTGCGGCACCATAGGCTTTACAAATATATGCTTGTTCAATAAACTTAGCTTCTCCTTCCTTCATGGAAATAGAATTCACAATACATTTTCCTTGCACACATTTTAATCCTGCTTCAATAATTTCAAATTTTGAACTATCAATCATGATGGGGATTTTAGCAATATCTGGCTCACTTTGCACTAAGTTCAAAAAAGTGGTCATTGCTAATACGCCTTCCAATAAGGCATCATCCATATTGATATCAATGATTTGCGCACCATTTTCTACCTGGCTTCTTGCCACCGATAGTGCTTCTTCATATTTATTTTCCTTAATAAGGCGTGCAAATTTTTTAGAGCCAGTTACATTGGTACGCTCCCCAACATTCACAAAATTAGTTTCGGGACGAATCACTAATGGTTCTAATCCTGCTAGTCTTAAATAAGGCCTAATATGTATTGTTTCGTCGCTCATAATTTAAATGGTTGGGTCTAAAATTGGAAGTGATCTTGGCGTAATATTTTTTACATTATCCGCTATATGTTTAATATGATCCGGGGTCGTACCACAACAGCCGCCCACAATATTTACAAATTTGTTTTTTGCCCATTCTTCAATGAAATGTGCCGTTTGATGCGGGGCCTCGTCATATTCACCCATGGCATTGGGCAATCCAGCATTGGGATAAGCCGAAGTGTAACAGATAGCAATTTGTGCAAGTTCTTCAATATGACTGCGCATTTCCTGTGCCCCTAAAGCGCAATTGAGTCCAACGCTTAATGGTTTTGCATGTGCAACTGATGTATAAAATGCTGCTAATGTTTGTCCGCTTAAAGTACGACCGGATGCATCGGTAATGGTACCACTAATCATGATCGGTAATTCCGGCTTGCTTAGTTTTCTAAAAAATTCTTTCACTGCAAATATCGCGGCCTTTGCATTTAAGGTATCAAAGATGGTTTCGATTAATATAACATCCACACCACCATCCACAAGCCCGCGAATTTGTTCTGTATAGGCAATCACGACTTCATCAAAACTGACCGCACGAAATCCGGGATTATTTACATCGGGGGATAAGCTTAATGTTTTATTCAAAGGACCAATGGCCCCGGCAATATATTTTTCAGTGGCATTAGGATGCTTTGATTTGTATTGGGTGATTGCTTCTCTTGCACATTTAGCTGCAGCGACATTTAATTCATAAGCCAAATCCTGCATGTCATAATCAGCCATAGCAATAGAAGTGCTACTGAATGTATTGGTTTCAATAATATCAGCACCTGCTTCTAAATATTGCAAATGAATACCAGTGACAATGGCTGGTTGGGTAATACACAATAAGTCATTGTTCCCTTTTACATCGGATGGCCAATTGGCGAACCTTGTTCCACGGTAATCTGCTTCCGTTAATTTATGACGCTGAATCATGGTGCCCATGGCGCCATCAATAATTAATATCCTTTTTTTGAGGTTCTCTTGAATTGACATAATTAAATTTTCATGCATGTATCCAAAAGAAAAAGACAGTAACTAATAATACTATAAAAATGGGGGAGGTATAATAGTATCGTTTATTAGTTCTATTTTTTTCTTGTCGGAAAGCAGGGTGAACAATAAACAAATCCGCCTGCAATGCGGTGCAAAGTTAATACACTATTGTATTCTAGCCAAATTATGACCTATTTAATAGGAATTAAATAAATCCCTTGGGATCAGTGGCTGGTTTCAAGGCCTTGAAGCAGAAATGTAAAGCAGCTTTAGATGGAGCATTTTAAAAAGCAGCTACTATATCAATATTCATTTTATCGGCTACAAATTTTATTAAAATGCCTCCGATTTTAAAGTCCTTTAATGTCACTACAAATTGAGCAGATGCTTTAGGGACACCTCCTTTTATTTCAATCATGCCCTGTGTTTCCATCGTTTTATTGACCCCATGCACTTGCATTACACCACTCACATTGATTGGGTATTTGCCATCTTTTGAAAAATTCACCGTGTTGAAATTGGTTATTTTGCCATTGAAGAATGCCCTTGGAAATTGATCCGTTTCCATATATTCCTTATTAAAGTGCTTCTGCATGTCGGCCATTTCAAATTTAAAATCCTTGATAAGCATAATAAAACTTAAATCTCCATTGCTTTGTAGCCTGCATACCGCTGCTTTATTTACTGCGTCAATATCGCTATCATCCTGGGCAATAAAATGCACTTCTGCACTGGTGGTACTGTAATTTTTTTGTGCAAATACACATTGGGTGAATGCAAGCAATAATAGGGAGGCGAATATACGAATTGTCATTTCTTGGTGTTTAAACATCAAAACTAAAGCATATTTTGAAATTGTCCTATTTTATATACAGTTGGATGGGCTGCCGATTGGAAATACTTTTACCTAAGGTCATTTCATCTGCATATTCTAATTCCCCACCGAAGGCAATACCTCGAGCAATGGTGGTAATCATACAATCGGCCTTAGATAGCTTTTTTTGGATATAATAAATGGTGGTGTCTCCTTGAATATTCGGATTTAGTGCAAATACCAATTCGGTGACATCTTCTTTTTTGACCCTTTCAATTAAGGCATCAATGGTCAGTTGTTCCGGCCCAATGCCGTCCAAGGGAGAAATAATTCCGCCCAATACATGGTAAGTGCCATTAAATTGTTGTGTGTTTTCAATCGCAATTACATCTCGTATATTTTCTACCACACAAATGGTATTTTTTTGTCTTCCAGAATTGGCACAAATAGAACAGATGTTGCCGTCACTAATATTATAACAACGTTGACAAAATTTTATTTCCTTTCTCATTTTTTGTAATATTTCACTGAAATGAGTGGTGACTTCTGTTTCTTGTTTTAATAAATGCAGTACCAGTCGGAGCGCTGTTTTTTTACCAATGCCGGGTAATTTTGAAAATTCAGCAACCGCATTTTCTAATAAAGTGGAAGGTAATTGCATAGGTGTTTAATCGAAGTAAAATTACTTATTAATAATTACATTAACCTCATTCTCCCAATTCGATTTTATATTGAGTATGTCGGTCAGTTTTTTAACAATTTCTGGCTGCTGCTTAATTGCATTATTATATTTACCGGTATCCCATATACCATTATTATTGGTATCGTCTAATACTTTTAAATCATAATCACCTGGCGGTAATTTTAGTATTTGTATCAGTGATTGTTTTATTGGATAACTATAGGCGACTTTGTTGTCCTTGGTTAAAAGTAAAATTGGATGACGTATGCTTTGATACCCGGAAACCCTTACCAAGGCACTGCCATAGGCAGCATCGCTTTTGGTGATAAATTTAATGGTATCTGCTTTGGCGATAAAATTTTGATTGGTATCTAATATGCTTCTTTTAGGAACAATGAGACGCATAGGCGTTGACTCGAGCCAATCATAATGAATGGTTACTAGCTTTTTTGTTGCCGTATCAATGGATACGGTATAGTTACTTAAAAGCCTATTTAAGGTGTCGCATAATACAATGGGGAAGCTATCATTAAATTGCACAGGTGTTTCAAAAGTTAAAGTAAGATCAGTTAATAAATCCTGCTCGTTACCTTCGATACTCTTCATATACTTTAATACGGCAGGTACTTTTTTTACATTTTTATTATTTGCGGCGGTACTTGCTTTTTTCTTTTCTACTTTTTGATGGGCTTGAAAAACATACAATTGTTGCGAATCAGTTTGCGCAGTTATTTGAAGGGGGGTATTTAAAAATCCAAATAGCTTGGTACTATCGTCGTACCTTTTATTATAATCGTTAGGCAATACAAAAACCGAAAAAGTAGCAGCGGGTAAAAAAGTAAATTCAAATTTTCCTTTTGCATCTACTTTGGAATAATACAAAGGCTTGTCCTTATAGATGGCAGAATCTTTATTGGTTGGATGTAATACAACGATAAGCGTGCTATCAATACTGCCCGTTTCGGCTATTCTTACATTCCCTGATAATCTTCCTGAATCCAAATAATTTCCTGTACTAAAAACATAAGTAAAGTTTTTTAAAATATTTCCTTCATTCACATCTTTTATCGCGTTCCCGAATTTCACACTATAGGTCGTATTTTTATCTAAGGTGTCATTGATCCGGATGCGCAACATATTTAATCGAGCATCAATTAATGGGGTGGTTTTAATACCTGGAGAAATAATTAAGTTTTCCTGTATGGATTCAGTAGTAATATATTCATTGAATGCAATGACAATTTCCTTGGGTTGTATATTTAAACTAGAATCCTTTGGTTTTGCGGCCACTAAATAAGGAGGTAAGCTATCCCTAGGACCACCACTCGGCGGAACAATATTAGCGCAGCCTTGTATTTGCATGCTGCTCACCACTGCAAATAAGCCAATAAGCCCAGTTGATATTATTGCGTATTTCCTCATTTACTGCAAACTTAATTGATAATCGGGTAGGTTACACCAATCTCGTCTAATTTTGGTGGTATTTTATTTATCCTTCTGCTTCTTCTTCCTCGGATTTCATTTCATGTAAAGCCACTGCCAACTCATTTGTTTTAACAAAATTACACCAGTGACAATCTTCCTTTCCACAGCCAGTATAAAAATCCTTTTGTTGAATTTTTTCCCAAACTTGTTTTACTTGCTGCGTTACCGTTGTGATATCTGCATCGGTGATGTTGACTGCTATTTTTTCGAATTCCTTTTTTTTATTGGGTTCTACAAAATCAAATTCCGCCGATACCACTTCCCAGTTTTTCGGATGGTGGTTCAATAATATTTTATAAAAAACAGCTTGTCTCCAATAATCACCCCCATTTGGATTTTTATCATTCGGCCCTTTTAATTTTTCGCGTGCATTGTCAATATTGCCCGTTTTGTAGTCCACCACGACCACTTGTTTGCCATTAAATTCAACTTTATCAATGGCGCCTTTTAATGGGATATCATTTACAACTAAACTGGTAATGCGGTATTCGGTGGTGACTACTTTATTCCATTCATTAATATATCTTTCGTAATATTTGAGCAACACGGTTTCGCCCAGTTCCATTTTGTCTTTGAATTCCTGTGCGGTAAACGCTTCTCGATGGCGATGCATATAGTAATTAAAATCCTGCACGAGCGTTTGTATATCGGGGAATTCACTTTGTGGGGAATCCTGCATTTTTTTAAAAAACTTATTTAACGCATCATGAATCGCTGAGCCAAAAGTGGTGGCTTCGGATTTTCCGGAAGGCACCCTAATTAAACTATTGTAATAAAAGTGTAGCGGGCATTTTAAATAATTATTTAATGCAGTAACATTCATTGCAAATTTTTCCAACTTTGGTTGGATGAAATCTGCTTCCATTTGTTGAATTTCAGGCATCGGAGCTGATTGTAATCGCAGTAACTTGTAGTTTGTTTTTACTATTGGATCTAGTTCCATCTTTTCAATCGCCGCCTCCTTGCCTTCCAATAATTCAATGATAAATTGACTGGGTTCTGCTTCCTTACCGTCCCCTTTGTATTGGCTATAGGAAATATTTAAAAATTGTTTTGCCCTTGTGATGGCGACATAAAACAATCTTCTTAATTCCTCTTTATCATCGGCATGCTCCAAACTATTAATCACCGTGTCGGGTAAGGAATAGCCTGCAGAAGCAGTGCTCCGCTTTTTTTCCCAATAATGCGCGTTGGTGCCAGCTAAAAAAACATGTTTAAATTCCAGTCCCTTACTACCATGTGTCGTTAATAAGTTTACGCCCGATTCATTACCAGTCGTAATCGGGAGCGGTAGTCGAATATCCTCCCTGCGCATTAGTTTTAGCATGTCCACTAAGGCTGTTAAGTTAAGGCTGGGGTGTCGATGTGTTTCCTCTTTTATAAAATCAAAAAAATGACTGACCATATCTAACTCGAAGCCCTTGTCCTTTCCAGTTAATACATTTTGGATGATACCCGTATTTTGTAAAATTTGTTCTACTAAGTTTAATAAAGTTACATTGGCTACTTTGCTAATTAAATCTTCTAAAACCTGCATTGCTTTCGCTACTTCGGTAATGCCGCCTTCCTTAAACAAACTTGTTTGCGCGTCCTTGGTTTTCTCCACCAATACTTTTCTGAAACTATTATTTGAATTGTTGTATTTTAATTGATTTGCCTCCACCGTTAAGGTAGCAATGGTAATAGGAGAAATGCCCCACCATTTAAAATGTAAAATTTCAAATAATATATTCGCCCCTTCGTTGGGTTGGTCCAACTCGCAAGCGATATAGTCTAATATTTTTATGATTTGTTGAATCAATACCTGATCAAATAAATTAGCGCTTCTTTTGCTATATAAAGGAATATTTTTTTGCTTTAAGAAATGCGTAATTTCTTCGCCATATTTATTTTCCTTATATAATACTGCAATATCCTTTGGCTCGGTACCTTGGGTAACCAATTGATTGATTTGCTCTGCAATGGCAATCATTTCTTCCTGCGGATCGTTGTAGCAATAAATGTGGGGTGGATTTTTTATTGCTTGATTAACTGGAAGTGCTGCTTTTAAATTTTTGGATAGCCCCTCCATTTTATTCACCAATCTTTCCTGGTTGTTATTGATGAGCAAAGTGGATGCGTCTAAAATAGGCTGGGTGCTGCGGTAGTTGTTTTCTAATACAATGGTTACAATGTCATGCTCATATTGCTTTTGCGCATGCATCATATTTTCAAC
>SHWT01000059.1 GCA_009693715.1 Chitinophagaceae bacterium | reverse complement strand
GAACTTTTAGTACAGTAACAATAAAAATATTCCCCAGTATATTTGTGTTTTTTAAAAGCAGCGGCAAACATTTGCTTTGCTTTTTTAATTTGCATGCCAATTTTTGGCAAGTAAGTTAACTTTAAAGGCGTCCCGTGTTTTTCAATAATCTCTTTTAAATCCACCCCGTTAAATTGTAAATAACCATTATCATCCACTTCAAATCCTTCTTGCGGAAAATGGAATGTTTGATTCACTAAGGAAGTGTAGGTATTGTTCATTTCTTATGCAATTGTTTATGGGTTAAAATTCAGGAAACAAAAATAGTTATTTGAACGGATATTCGCCTGATTTTTGACAGTAAATTCCCCCGGGCAACTTGGCGATAAACCAAAAGTCCCCTCCGAGTATCGGAGGGGACTTAAAAATCATAAGAGACAAGTTTTTGAGCCTTTATATTTTATAAAAGGCGAAAAAACTACTTAACTGATTGTACAATCTTTTTGAAAGTCTCTGGCTCATTCATTGCTAAGTCAGCTAATACTTTACGATTCAAATCAGAACCTTTCTTCGTTAACAAGTTAATGAATTGGCTATAGGTAAGTCCTTCCTCACGCACTGCGGCATTAATACGCGCAATCCATAAAGTACGGTACTCACGCTTTTTAATTTTACGACTTACGAATGCATAAGTTAAACCTTTCTCTAATACGTTTTTGGCAACGGTATATACGTTTTTACGCTTACCATAGAATCCTTTTGCTTGATCTAAAATCTTTTTTCTTCTTGCTCTAGATGCAACGGCATTTTTTGAACGTGGCATAGTTAATATTTTTTTGAACCCTGTTTATCTAATAAGATGTAATTCGGATTCGGTTAATTTAAATGTTTTTACTCACTGGGAATTAATCGGATACTACCCTTTTAATCTTAAAAGACGAAGTACAAAGTCCTTGTTGGTAGAAGCTACCAAACCTTTTTTCCTCATCGCTCTTTTACGCTTTGTGGATTTTTTTGTAAGAATGTGTCTTTTGAAGGCTTTTTGGAAGGTGATTTCACCTGTTCCAGTAACTTTAAAACGCTTTTTTGCGCTCGAGTTAGTTTTTACTTTTGGCATTATATAATCTTATAGATTACTCCCTACTGGCGGTCTTGCACGGGCGAGACACTTGTTGAGCCTTGTGGGAAATGGATGGCGAAGGTACATTAGAATGGTGAGATGGCAAAAAAAATGAGTCACTCAATTTGCATGAATGACTCACTGTATAAATATATTGATAATCAGCTATTTAACTAGCTTGAAGCTTTCTTTTTACCGCCTGCTTTGGGCTGGAAAATGGCAAACATTCTTTTACCTTCCAACTTTGGCATACTTTCCAAGGTGCCTGCCTCTGCTAAACGTTCTGCAAATTTCAATAAAAGCAACTGCCCTCTGTCCTGAAACATAATCGCACGACCTTTGAATTGAACATAGGCTTTAACCTTATTACCATCCTGTAAAAACTTCTCCGCATGTTTTGCTTTAAAATCAAAATCATGGTCATCAGTTCCAGGAGTAAAACGAATTTCTTTAATCTCAGATTGCTTTGAGTTCGCTTTCATTTCCTTCTCCTTACGCTTTTTCTCGTAAAGAAACTTTTTGTAATCAATAACTTTACATACTGGCGGATCAGCGGTTGGCGAAATCTCCACTAGGTCCAAACCTTGATCAGCAGCTATTTTCAGCGCTTCCTGGGTATTATATACACCCACTGTGATATTGTCACCAACTAATCTAATTTGGGGAACACGAATACGATCATTAATACGATGCTCTGGTTCTTGTTGTCTTTGAAACCTGGGGTTAAATCTGGGTCCTCTGTTCGGTAATGCCATTAAGTAATTAAAAGTTTATTTAAGTTTAGTAAAGATAGTCATTGTTATGATATGACCCTTTATTCTTATTTTTTTTAAAAATACACAATTTTTATTCCGCAGGAGCCAATCTTTGCGCAATTTCATCCACCACCTGTGTTAAAAATGCAGATTTATCCAACATCCCCAAATCACCCTTCCCTTGTCTGCGGACGGATAATTTATTTTCAGCCACCTCTTTTTCACCGATCACCAACATATAAGGGACTTTCATGATTTCGGTATCTCTGATTTTCTTGCCAATTTTTTCATTACGATCATCAATTGCCACACGCACCCCTGCTTTTTTTAATTCGGCCAACACCGTTTCAGCATAGGGCATAAACTTATCACTAATCGGTAAAATTTTTACTTGCATTGGGGCTAACCAAACTGGGAATTTACCGGCATAATGCTCCAACAAAAATCCAATAAATCGCTCATGTGTTCCCAAAGGAGCACGATGAATAATTAATGGTGTTTCGGGTTCATTGTCCTTATTGGTGAAATTTAAATTGAAACGTTTGCCTTGCGCAAAATCAACTTGATTGGTTGCCAACGTAAACTCACGACCAATGATACTCCATATTTGAACATCTATCTTTGGACCATAAAAAGCACCTTCATCCTGTACTTCAACAAATGGGGTTCCTGTTTCAATTAATACCGCACGCACCATGGCTTCTGTTTCCAACCACAATTCAGGTTCGTTAATATATTTTTGGCCTAATTTTTTTGGATCATGCAAACTTAATCGCATGACATATTTTTCAATGCCGAAAATTTTGAAATACTTTAAATACATTTCATTCACTGCTCTGAACTCCTGCGCAAATTGTTCCTTCGTGCAATAGATATGTGCATCATTCATATGCAAACAACGTACACGCATTAAACCAAACAACTCCCCACTTTGCTCATATCTATAACAGGTTCCATATTCTGCCAAACGCAGTGGCATGTCCTTATAGCTCTTTGGTTCAGCATCAAAAATTTTATGGTGATGCGGACAGTTCATTGCTTTTAAATAATACTTAGTACCATCTAATTCCATTGGCGGAAACATACTGTCCTCGTAATAAGGTAAGTGTCCACTTTTAATGTACATACTTTCCTTAGCGATATGCGGTGTAACAACACGCTTATACCCTGCCGCTTCTTCGGTTTCTTTTGCTAAGCCTTCTAATTCTTCAATAATGATAGTACCATTCGGCATCCATAATGGAAGACCTGGTCCAACATCATCATCCATGGTATAAATGCCTAATTCTTTTCCTAATTTTCTGTGGTCTCTTTTTTTTGCTTCTTCTAATAATAATAAATATTCATCCAATTCTTTTTGATTCGGGAAAGTGATACCATATACCCTGGTCAACATTTTATTTTTTTCATCTCCTTTCCAAAACGCTCCTGCAATGTTGGTGATTTTAATTGCTTTAATCGCACCCGTATTTGGGATATGCGGACCACGACATAAATCTGTAAATGCCCCTTGTGTATAAAAAGTAATTTTACCATCTTCTAATCCAGACAATAAATCTAATTTGTATTCATCATTTTTTTCTGTGAAATAAGCAATGGCTTCTGCTTTAGACATTTCCTTTCTAATATATGCATTGGCTTGCTTTGCTAATTCATTCATCTTTTTTTCAAGCAATAACACATCTTCTTCTCTGATCGTTTTATCGCCTAAATCAATGTCATAATAAAAACCTTTTTCAAGTGCCGGCCCTACCCAAAATTTAGCCCCTGGAAATTGCATCTCCACCGCCTCTGCTAATAAATGCGCAGAAGAATGCCAAAATGTATTTTTACCATCAGCGTCATCCCAGGTTAATAATTTTAAAGCCGCGTCCGTTTCAATAGGTCGCGTGGCATCATAAACCTCGCCATTCACCGAAGCTGCCAAAACTTTCTTAGCCAAGCCCTCACTAATCGACTTTGCAATGCCTAAAGCAGTAATTCCTTTTTCATAAGGACGAACTGCACCATCTGGAAATTGAATCTGAACCATATTTTTGTATATAATATAAGATGCCAAAGGTAACAAATGCGGTTCATATTTTATACATAGCTTTGTAATATGAGAAGCTTATTATTTTTAATGCTCGCCCTGGTCCAATTTAGCCCCTTGCATGCGCAAGATTTATCGGGTAAATGGAAAGGCTACTTTATCCCTAATAATGATCCTGAATCGCGCATCTATATTTATGAGGTTGATATTATTGAAAATGAGAACCATGATTTAAATGTGGTTACTTATACCAACTTATCTGGCAATTTTTCAGCGAAAGCCCTTGCTACTGGTTTTCATTCAGTGAATACAAAACTGGTAAGTATTAACGAAACAAAATTTGAGGATATCAATATTGTGGGCGATATGCAAGCTTGTTTAATGATGAATTTTTTAACCTTTACTAATAATCGTGGCAGGGGTATCTTGCAAGGAACTTATATATCGAACAATGAAAAAGGCACCCGAGATTGCGGCGGTGGAAAAGTGTATTTAGAAAAAGAAGGACTCATTAAAAAAATAGCAAACTCGGTGGTTAAAACTGTGGCTAAAAATGCGATTACAAAAAATGCGAAAACCCCTATTCCATCAACTTCTGCAAATAAAACAACGACCGCTGTAGTAAGTAAAATTCCAAGTACCATCGTTAAATCAAAAGAATCAAGCAGTAATATTATATCTAAGCCAATTGCAAATAGTGTTGCAAATAATGCAGTAAAAACTAATCCAAAAGCAAATACTTCAACGCAGCTAAAATTGCCGGCACCAAATAATAATAACTCGCTTATTACTGCTAAAATAGAAGGTTCCACTGTTGCAACTGCAATGCCACTAAATAATCCCGCTGTATTGTCAAATACCCCTGTTGTTAAAACGTCAGAACCGATTATTATAAATACATCCACGGCTACTAAAGATTCAGATACCAAAAGGCCAAACAACGAAGTTAAAAGTGAATCCATCAATGCCAATAACAATCCTGGCAATAATAATGACGAAACACTCCCTTGGGTTTTATTAGGCAGAGAGAATAAATTAATTAAAAGGGTAACTACTAATAGTAAAAAAATAAGCCTTGACTTGTATGATAATGGGACTATTGATAACGACACCATCATTATTTATGACAACAATAAGGTAATTGCGAACTTAAAAAGACTTAGTTACAAAGCAATCCATATTGACCTTGAATTTACCACAGCACAACACGATATCATTATTGTGGCCCATAATATGGGATCGATACCTCCAAATACGGCCTTAGTTGTATTAAATGATGCCAATAGCAGACAGGAGTTTTTCATCACCACGACCAACAAAGTAAATGCAAAATTTGAGTTTGTATTCAAACCCAGTGATTAAAATAACTAATTTTCTTGTAAAATATAATTAGCAGTAACTAACTCATTTTCAATATTATAATAGGGGTTAATTGATTTTTTATTTAAATGTATCCAGAGCAATCCCTCTTCCTCCATATCCGCCTTATTGCCATTGGTATTAAAAATATACACCGCCTGTTTATTATACCCTACACTCCCTAATAAATGCAATAATTGAATACTCGCCATATTCACCGCCAGGTTTAATTCCTCCGGATATTGTTCTAATACGACCCCTTGTAATTCATCCTGCAAGTTCACTAATCCCGATTTAAATAAATTCAGCAAAAGGGTGTCCTTCGTGATAAATGAAATTGGCAAAGAATCACATCTTAAAATGACCGCCTTTGACTTTGCAAATACATCGGCAGTATCATTTTTAGCTAATCCCTGCAGTATTCCCTCGTAATCTTTGATGATTAAGGTGCACAAATCATCTAATTGGGGGTTGTTATTGGAAGCGACAAATGACCACAAATCCTTATGTACACCCTGCTTTTCAGCACTATTACAGGCCACTAGTAGGATGCTTAAAATGAATATATAAATCTTACCCATAAAATATTTTCCCAAATTTATACCAATTTACATACTCCAACTAGCTAACTTTGCGGTCTGAATCGAAAAAAATATGCTAATAGGATTACAAAATGTAACATTTGAGTTTGGCGCAAGGGCAATTGTGAGTGAAGCAACCTGGCATATTCAACCAGGCGAACGCATCGGATTAATTGGCTATAATGGTACAGGCAAGTCAACACTATTAAAATTATTAGTGGGCCAGTTAACCCCTTCCAAAGGAACTATTGAAAAAGGCCGAGATACAACCATTGGATATTTGCACCAAGATTTGTTAAGTTTTGACACCAGCGAATCCATCACCGAAGTGGCATTAGGTGCATTTGAAAGAGTGCGTGAATTAGAAAAAGAAGTTGAGAAATTAGGGGTTGAATTAGAAGCCAATCCCGAGGACAATGATTTACTCATAAAATATACGGACGCTTTACATGAAATTGATTTGTTAGATGGGTATAATATCAATCATAAAGCAGAGGAAGTTTTACATGGATTAGGTTTTACGACCAAGGATTTATCTCGTCCTTATTTGGAGTTTAGTGGTGGATGGAGAATGCGTGTTTTATTAGCCAAAATGATTTTACAACAACCCGATGTATTATTGTTGGATGAGCCGACCAATCACTTGGATTTACCTAGTATTGAATGGCTTGAAAAATATTTGATCCACTACAAAGGCAGTGTTGTTATTGTAAGTCACGATAAATATTTCCTAAATAAAATGGTGAATAAAATTGTTGAGGTGTACCAACAACAATTAAATTTTTATACCGGCGATTACGAATATTACGAAGTAGAAAAAGAACAAAGAGTTGAAATTCAGCAACGTGCTTTTGAAAATCAACAAGACTATATCAGACAACAAGAAAAGTTTATTGAGCGATTTAAAGCAAAAGCATCAAAGGCGGCTGCTGCACAAAGTATTCAAAAGCGTTTAGATAAATTGGATGTCATTGAAGATGTTCAAATTGAACGTCCTAATATTCGAATTAATTTTGCTGTAGAAAAAACACCTGGGAAAGTATTGGTTGATTTAAAAGGCGTTGGGAAAAGCTTCCCAAATGTAACCATATTGGATAACGCATTCGCTGAAATTGAAAGAGGTGATAAAATTGCGCTCATTGGTGCTAATGGTAAAGGCAAATCTACCCTACTTAGAATTGTTGCGGGCATAGAAAAGTTCGAAGGAGAAAGGGTTTGGGGACATAATGTTGATGAAAGCTTTTATGCACAGCACCAGTTGGAATCCTTAAATTTAAACAATACCATTTTACAGGAAGTACAAGAATGTGGCACTAAAAAAACTGATTTAGAACTTCGTGCGCTATTGGGTTGTTTCCTTTTTGGGGGTGATGAAATTGACAAAAAAATTAAAGTATTAAGTGGTGGTGAAAAAGCCAGGGTTGCACTTACAAAAACAATTATAAGCAAGGCCAACTTTTTAATGCTGGATGAACCGACCAATCACCTAGACATGGTCACCGTTGAGTTATTAGCAGAGGCTTTAAATAAATACGATGGTACTATTATTTTAGTAAGTCACGATCGTTATTTTATTTCTAAAACAGCGAATAAGATTTGGGAAATTGAAGATGAAAAAATTATAGAATTTAAAGGGGGTTACCAAGAATGGCTTGAATGGAAGGAAAGAATGGCGAAAGCAAAAGTTGCGACCACCGAGCCCGCAAAAAATACAAACGCCAAGGAAAACAAAAAACAATCCAAGCAAGAATCAGTCGTTAAAACTGCCGAACCCAATGTAGCTATTGATAAGGATTTGCAAAAACAAATACAAAAATTACAACGCGCCATTGCACAATTGGAGCATAATATTGAAATATTGCAACAGGAAAAATTAACGATAGAAGCCCAAATGGCGGATCCAACTATTTATTCTGACACCCAAAAGTTCCATATAGTTGAAAAAAGCTACCAGGATAAAAATGCGTTGATTAGATCCATGAATAAGGAATATGAAATTGCCTTTAATGATTTGCTGGTTTTAGAAAGCAAATAGTACCTAAATGTTTTTAGAGGTTCACGCAAACCCCTTCCCTTGATTTTGATCTATGGATCACCTTACATTTAATGTATAGTAGTTACAGTGTGCAAAAACTAACGATTCTTCGTGTTTTGTAGAAAAATACCCACAATTTATAATTTAATCTACAAATTAACCCCCAATTGATTAAATTTGTAGCTCCATTTGGTTAAGCCGCATTTGAATTCCAAATTAAAAATCAATGCATTAACCTACAATTGATTAGCATATGTCCACAAAAAAAGTGACCAAAATTGCCGTTCTGACTTCAGGTGGCGATGCCCCCGGGATGAACGCAGCTATTAGAGCAGTGGTTAGAACTAGTTTATACCATGGTTTAGAAGTTTTTGGTGTAGCCAGAGGCTATAATGGGATGATTGACGATGACATATTTCCAATGGATTCAAGATCAGTGGCTAATATCATTCAACGCGGAGGAACTATCTTAAAAACAGCAAGAAGCAAGGATTTTTTTGAACCAGAAGGCAGAAAAATCGCCTATGCAAATTTAAAAAAGAGAAATATTGACGGTATCGTTGTCATAGGTGGTGATGGTAGTTTTAAAGGCGCACAAAAGTTCATTACTGAATTCGATATCCCTTGTATTGGAATTCCTGGTACCATTGATAAAGATATTGCAGGAAGTGATTTCACTATAGGATTTGATACAGCAGTCAACACTGCAGTGGAAGCCATCGATAAAATTAGAGATACCGCGGATGCACATGACCGCTTATTCGTTGTTGAAGTAATGGGCCGAGATGCAGGATATATTGCCTTGCATAGTGGTATTGCAACAGGTGCTGAAAATATTTTGATTCCTGAGACTAAAACTGATATGAATGCATTAATTACTGCATTGACTGAAAAAGAAAAGCGAAGAAAATTGGTGAACTTAATTGTAGTTGCGGAAGGGGATGAATTTGGTGGTGGTACACAGGTCGGAAATTTTTTAAAGGAAAAGTTACCCAATGCAGATATTCGCGTTTGTATTTTGGGACATATACAAAGAGGTGGTTCACCTAGTTGTTTGGATCGATTAATTGCAAGTAGAATGGGCTACCACGCTGTTGAATGTTTATTAAATGGAACACATAATGTAATGGTGGGGATTGAAGATAATAAAATGAAATATACCCCACTAGATAGTGCAGTAAAAGCAAAACAGAAAATATCAGAGGAATGGTTGAAAATCGTAAAAATATTAGCGAGCTAATTTTTTTATAAAAAACCACTTATAAAAATTAAAAATAACCCCGAAAACATAATGAGCCAGCAACAAGAATTTAAAAACATCCACCACAAAACAAAAATAGTTGCTACCGTAGGGCCAGCTTGCGAATCCTATGACCAATTAAAAAATTTAGTGATTGCGGGGGTGAATGTTTTTCGTTTAAATTTTTCGCATGGCAGCCATGAGGACAAAAAGAAAATTATTGACAATATTCGTGGCATAAACAAAGAATTGGGATGCAGCATTGC
This sequence comes from Chitinophagaceae bacterium, assembly GCA_009693715.1. Taxonomy (GTDB): domain Bacteria; phylum Bacteroidota; class Bacteroidia; order Chitinophagales; family Chitinophagaceae; genus Sediminibacterium. The sequence continues at coordinate 3,309 of SHWT01000059.1, read as the reverse complement.
GATATTAGGTGATTTACAAGGTCCAAAATTAAGAGTGGGTGAAATTGCTGATAACAGATTAGAAGTTAAAGCGGGTGATATATTAACTTTCACGAATGAAAAATGTATTGGTACCCTTGAAAAAATATATGTCTCCTACCCTAACTTGGCGGGTGATGTAGTAGTTGGAAATACTATCATGATTGATGATGGAAAGATTGAAGTGATGGTAAGTAGTGTTGAAAAAAATGGGGATGTAAAAGTAAAAGTCACCTTGGGTGGTATTATTTCTTCCAAAAAAGGAATCAATCTTCCAGATACTAAAATATCCTTGCCTGCATTAACCGAAAAGGATTTGGAAGATACTGATTTCATTATCAAAGAAAAATTAGATTGGGTTGCTTTAAGTTTTGTAAAAAGAGTGGCAGATATTGAAATGTTGCGAGACATCTTAAATAAGCATAATAGTAAATCAAAAATTATTGCAAAAATAGAAATGCCTGAAGCATTATCCAATATCAGAGACATTATCCATGCAAGTGATGCAATTATGATTGCACGTGGTGATTTAGGTGTTGAACTTCCAGTTGAAAAAATTCCTTTAATTCAAAAAGAATTAATCAGAAAATGTTTGCATCGAGCGAAACCTGTCATTGTTGCTACACAAATGATGGAAAGTATGATTGATAGAGTAAAACCCAATCGTAGTGAAATTACGGATGTAGCTAATGCGGTTATTGAAGGTGCCGATGCGGTGATGTTAAGTGGCGAAACGGCTACTGGTCAATTCCCAGTTTTGGTTATTGAGACCATGCGTAAAATTATACACGAGGTTGAATTAAATGGCTACAAATATAATCGTGCGGATGATTTTAAACCACAATCGCATTCTCCTTCATTTTTAAGTGATGCAGTTTGTTATAATGGTTGTAAACTAGCCGATGATAGTGAGGCAAAAGCCATTATCGGTATGACCCAAAGCGGATACACTGCTTTTATGTTAAGCAGCTTCCGACCTAAAGCCCCTTTATTCATTTTTACAAAGGAAAAAAGCTTGGTTAACCAACTTAGCTTAAGCTGGGGTGTAAAAGCGCTTTATTACAACAAAGAAGAAAGTTTAGATAATATCATTAAGGACCAAATTTCAATATTAAAAAAACAAGGGTATGTCCAATCGGACGATGTGGTGGTAAATACAGGTAGCACGCCAGTTGAATTACATCTACCCACGAATGTGATAAAAATCAGTAAAGTAGAATAATAAAATAATATTGTATGATTGAATTATTTGAAAAAATTCCAGTTAAGATATTCCCTAGCTCCAACGATGGGTCTATCATGGTAGCAGCTCAAATTGCAACACTCATTAAAGATAAGCAAGCAAAAAAAGAAAACTGTGTGCTTGGAATGGCTACGGGCAGCACCCCTATTTTATTATACAAGGAACTAGTGCGATTACATAAGGAAGAAGGCTTGAGTTTTAAAAATGTAATCAGCATTAACTTAGACGAATACTATCCAATTAACAAAACAGCCTACCAAAGTTATTGGAGTTTTATGCATCGTCATTTATTTAGCCAAGTTGATATTCAACCAGAAAACATTCATATTCCTAATGGCGAATGGGCACAGGATCAAATCAAGGAACTTTGTGCAGGTTACGAAGAAATTATAGAAAAATCAGGTGGGATTGATTTGCAAATATTAGGCATTGGTAAAAATGGTCATATTGGATTTAATGAACCAGGTTCAAGCTTCCATTCAAAAACCAGGGTAATACATTTAGACCAACAAACAAGAATTGCAAACACCTATGAGTTTCACGATTTGAATAAAGTGCCTAAACTTGCCATCACTGTGGGTATTAGTAGCATCATGAAAGCCAAAAAAATAATTTTATTGGCTTGGAAAAGTAAAGCGGATATTGTAGCAAAGGCAGTGGAAGGAAATATTACAGAACAATTACCTGCAAGTGTTTTACAAAACCATGATGATTGTACTTTTGTGATTGATGAATTAGCTGCAACCGATTTGACCAGACATAAATCACCTTGGCTTACTGGAAGCACCGATTGGACGCCTACATTAATTAAAAAAGCCGTTATTGAACTCGCTTTAAAATTAGATAAAACAATATTAAGCTTAACGGCAAATGATTACACTGAAAACAGTTTGGCCGATTTATTAGTTTTAAGAGAGTCTGTTTACGATATTAATTTACAAGTATTTTATATGCTAAGGGATACCATTACTGGATGGCCAGGGGGCAAACCCAATGTTGTTATCCCAGCGCATCCTGAACGGAGTAATCCTTTTCCAAAAAAGGTATTAATATTTTCCCCCCACCCTGATGATGATATCATAAGTATGGGCGGAACCTTTATGCGATTGCAAGATCAAGGGCATGATGTTCATGTAGGATACCAAACCAGTGGTAATATTGCAGTGACCGATGAATTCGTTACCCGCTTTTTAGACTTCGCCGTTGGTTTTGAAGATTTGTTTGGCATAGACAATAAAAAAAGTCAAGAAATTTTAATCAATGCACGTGCTTATTTAGCAGAAAAAAAATCAGACCATATTGATACTGCAGAAATCAGGGCGATCAAAGGACTTATTCGTCGCTGTGAAGCAAAAGCTACTTGTCGTTATGTTGGCTTGAAAGACGAGAACCACCATTTTTTAGATTTGCCTTTTTATGAAACTGGGACGATTGAGAAAAAGCCAATGAGTGAATTAGATATTAAAATCACCATGGATTATTTAAATAAATTGCAACCGCACCAAATTTATTGTGCAGGTGATTTAGCAGATCCACATGGTACCCATAAAGTTTGTTTAGAGATCATATTTGAAAGCTTACGCCGACTTAAGGCATCTGGGGCAGAATGGATTAAAGATTGCTGGGTTTGGTTATATAAGGGTGCTTGGCAGGAATGGGATATTGCTGAAATTGACATGGCCCTTCCAATGAGCCCAGATCAGGTATTAAAAAAGCGTTTTGGTATATTTATACACCAATCCCAAAAGGACAGTGTGCCCTTCCAAGGTACAGATGCAAGGGAATTTTGGCAAAGAGCGGAAATTCGCAATGCCCACACAGCAGATATCTATGCACGCCTAGGATTGACCAAATATGCTGCTATAGAGGCATTTGTACGCTGGCATTATTAAGATTTAGTCCCAATAAATGACTTTTTCCTTGGGGGAATGAGGTATTTCAAATATATTTGCACCCCCTATAACTAGGGAAATGGCTGCGTAGCTCAACTGAATAGAGTACCTCACTACGGATGAGGGGGTTTTAGGTTTGAATCCTAACGCGGTCAC
>SHWT01000058.1 GCA_009693715.1 Chitinophagaceae bacterium | reverse complement strand
ACTTGTTTTTTTTCTTCTTCCCCAAATAATTCAAACCCTGGCATATACTTGATTTTTTATGATAAACAAAGGTAGTTTAAAAAATGAAAATTGGGTGTTTTTCAGTAATTTGCGCCCGTAAAAAAAACGCACCGATTATATGGAATACAACAAATTGATCTCGGTTTCAGGTATGTCAGGTTTATTCGAATTATTGACTAGTAAAAGTGACGGCGCCATCGCAAGATCACTCGAAAACAATACCACTCAATTCATTAGCTCAAGAGCGCACCAATTTTCTCATTTGGAAAGTATTGAAGTGTTCACGACCCACGATAATGTATTTCTAGCGGAAATATTTATTGAAATGGGCAAATCAAAGGAAAAGTTGCCAGACGAAAAGGACCCAAAAGCAACACAAGCCTATTTTAAAAAAGTGTACCCAAAGATGGATTTTGAACGCGTTTACCCTAGCGATATGAAGAAGATGGTAAAATGGTTTTCCCAAGTTCAAAAAGCAGGAGTTGAACCGGTATTACCTGCAGACGAAGATGTGGAAGAAGCGGAAAAGGCATAGGCCAATTTAGTCCTGAGGTATTCCTATTGGATACCCCTATTAAATAAACGCTTAGGTTTCAAAACATTGGGCACTTTTCAATGCTGATACAAAATATACCACCGGTTGCTAAACACACCGGTCACCTAATAAAAAAGCTTACTCAAACAAGGGTAAGCTTTTTTTTATCACTAAATTGCAATACTTATCATCCGACACTAATTCAACGCGTGATGGATAAATGTTAATAAAAAAACTGTTTTATGCTAAAAAAGTGGATTCCTATTGTATTGTTTTCTTTCCTAATGACACAAGTGGCCAACGCCCAAAGTAATGATGAAAAAAGTTGGGTAAGAAAAAAATACAACGCGTTATCATTTAATCAAAAAATTGCGCAGCTCATGATCATTAGAGCGCATAGTAATTGGGATTACAGTAAAGTTGATTCACTAGCTTCATTAATTAAAAAATACAATGTCGGCGGGCTTTGTTTTTTTCAAGGTGGCCCCGTTAGAGAAGCCTTGCATACCAACTATTATCAATCCATTGCCAAAACCCCTTTATTAATTTCGATGGATGCGGAGTGGGGCGTAGGCATGCGTTTAGACAGTGTTGAAATGTTCCCAAGACAACTTTCGTTAGGCGCTATGCCCGCTAGTAATTTAGTGTATGAAATGGGCGCAGCTATTGCGGAACAATGTAAAAGATTAGGTATACAAGTAAACTACGCGCCCGACGCTGATATTAATAACAACCCAGCGAATCCTGTTATTAACGATCGTAGCTTTGGTCAAAACAAAAAAATTGTCACTGATTATAGTATTGCCTATATGAAAGGAATGCAAGATAATGGCGTAATGGCGACCGCAAAACATTTTCCAGGGCATGGCGATGTATCGGTGGATTCCCATTTAGACATTCCTATTATTAATAAAACAAAAGAACAATTAGACAGCATGGAATTAGTGCCTTTTAGGGCATTAATTAATGCAGGCATTGAATCCATTATGGTGGCGCACTTGTCAGTTCCCTCCATTGATGCAACAAAAAATTTAGCCACTTCTTTGTCACCCAAAGCCGTGAATGGCTTACTAAAAAATGAGTTAGGGTTCAAAGGCATCAGTGTTACAGATGCATTGGAAATGAAAGCCATTAGTAATTATTTTCCACAAGGGGAGGCCAATGTTCAGGCGATCATTGCAGGCAATGATATGCTTTGCCTACCTGGTGATGTAGCTCAAACGATCAAAAAAATAAGATCGGCCATTAGAGAAAAAAGAATCACAAGAAAAGATATTAAAGATCGCGTTCGAAAAATTTTAGCAGCCAAATACAAACATGGATTAAGCAAGGATTTATTTATTGATACTACAAATATTGTTGCTGACTTAAATAAATCAGTGTCTGCTATTAAGGAAAAAATGGCATCGCAATCACTCACTTTTTTGAAAGACAATGTGCAACATCCTATTTTGAATAAAAATAAAAAAATGGTGTATGTGGCATTAAATCAAGCAAAAGAAAATAGCTTGACCAAACAATTGGCTGAATTATACCAAATCAAAATAATATATATTGGCGCAGGTGATACCGATAAAATGAATAGCCTTAACGCCACACTAGCCGAATTTGATCAAGTACTGATTGGGTTACATAATTACAGTCGCCGTCCTGCAAACCATTTTGAAATTCCAACTGCCTTTATGAGTTACTTAAATGAAAATCATCCAGCGAACTGGGTGCACCTTATTTTTGGCAACCCCTACGCTGTTGCTGATTTCAATAAAATTAAAAATATACTATTCGCCTACGAGGATAACACCTATACCCAAAATGCAGCATTGGATTGGTTAGAAGGTAAAATTCAAGCAACCGGAACACTGCCGGTAACCATTAGCGATCATTTACCCATGGGTGAAACCTACACCATTGAAACAAGTCCGATTTATACGATAAAGGAATCAGCGGAAGCGCCATTGGGAATTAACATTGAAAAATTAAATATCATTGATTCAATAGTTGCAGATGCCATACAAAAAAAAGCAATTCCTGGATGTCAGGTTTTAGTAGCAAAAAATAATAAAATTGTTTTTAATAAGGCGTATGGTAAAATTGCTGGCGAAAATTCAGCGCCGGTTACTTTAGCCACTAGCTATGATTTAGCTTCTGTTACTAAAATAAGTGCAACCACGGTCTCCATTATGAAATTAGTCGAAGAGGGAAAGGTAGATATCAATAAAACAATTGGCGATTACCTGCCTTGGGTGGTGGGTAATGAAAAAGCAAAAATTACTTTAAAGGATCTGCTTCTTCATCAAGCAGGCTTATTTCCATTTATTAAATTTTATGAATTCTTAGTTAATCCAGCTGGTGGTTATGTAAATAATTTAGTGGTTTCCGTAAGTGACCAAACGCACCATAAAATGATCACACCTACTAAATACTTACAGGACAATTGGATGGACACGATAAAAAATAAAATATTAAATAGCCCAATTACAACCCCTGGCAAATATGTGTATAGCGATAATGATTTTATTTTTCTAGGTCAAATAGTAGAAGAGGTTTCAGGCATGGATTTAAACGAGTACACCACGCAAAATTTTTATGCCCCATTAGGGATGGCCTCTACAGGATTTTTACCACTACAAAAAACAAGTCTCGAAAACATCGCAGCTACTGAAGTGGATGACTACTATCGCCATGAATTGATTCATGGATCCGTGCATGATGAAGGCGCTTCTGTGATGGGTGGTATTGCAGGACATGCCGGTTTATTCAGCAACGCCACTGATTTAGCCAAATTGTATGAAATGCTTTTAAATAAAGGGGTTTGGGAAGGCAAAAAATATTTTAATCCTGGCACCATTGAAGTATTCACAGCCTACAATACCGAAAATAGCCGACGTGGCTTGGGTTTTGATAAACCTGAAAAAAACAATGCTAATTTAAAAGACCCATATCCAAGCGCAAGTGCATCTCCCGCCACTTATGGTCATACTGGTTATACAGGCCCTTGTGTATGGGCTGACCCAGCAAATGGATTGTTGTATATATTTTTAGGTAACCGCGTTTATCCTACCCGTAATAATAAAGCATATAGTGAATTAAACCTTCGCCCTAAAATTCAGGAAGCCATTTATAGTGCCCTTGAAAAAAAATAATTACCTAATTAAAATATAATGCTTCATCGGCTATCATTTTTAATTTTATTTATAAGCCTAACTTTGTTAAGTACTGGGCAAAATGAACTTGGTGGCATTGGACAGTGGAGAGAACATTATAATAACCGTTCTATTATTCAATTAGGAATAGCCAATAGCGTAAGTGGCGAAAAAAAGATCATTGGTGCAACCACACAACAAGTTTTTTCAATTACTGCTAAAAATATTGTTACCCTCCTAGGAAAATCTACCGGGCTACATGATATATCTATTGCATGTACAGCATGGGATGCAGCACAATCACAATTAATTATTGCCTACAACAATAGCAATATAGATATTGTAAAAGGAGACCAAGTATATGCAATTACTGATTTATTACTTTCCAATTTATACCCTAGTAAAAAAATTAACCATATTTACTTACTAAATCAATGGGCCTTATTATCGACCGACTTTGGCATCCTTGTAATAGATTTAATTAAATATGAAATAAAAGATACTTGGTTTCCGAATAACAATCGACTAATCACCAAAACCTTTCAAATAGTAAGCACGCAGGATGTATTGTATGTTGCCACAGAAAATGGCATTTGGACCTGCCCCATTAAAAATAATTGGATTACCGCAAATCAATGGCAAAATAATACCGACTTTACTAATTTAGGTATCAATAAAATAGCCCAGTATAATAATATCGTTTATGGTGCTAAAGCAAACAGCATTTATCAGCTCCCATTGAAATCACCTTACTTTAATTTGAATAATGGACAAATTAAAAAAATAACTATCAATAAGGATGGGGTATATGCCAGTTTCAGTAATGGCAATAAAGGAGGATTATTAAAAATTAATACCGATAAAACCAGCACCAGTATCCTTGATTCAACTTATTTATCAAACCCCGTTGATTTTGTATTTGACGAAAATAATAGCTGGATAGCAGACAGTGCGAATGGGCTACTACTTAAAAACACAAGCACTAAATGGATACCGCTGGGCGGGCCCCTTGGAAATATAAATGGCCAAATGTTCATAAATTCAAAATATTTAATTGCCCCATTCGGGGAAGTTGATGGTGGATTTAGTATTTATAATGAAGATGGATGGAAAACTATAAATAAGATCAGCAATAAAAGTTTACCTATTTGTTATTCAAGCGCCGTGGATCCCATCGATGGTACTATTTGGTTGACCAGTAGCGATGGGCTAATAAAATACACCCCCGAGAAAGGGTCCATGGAACAAGCAAGCCCAATAGCTTTCAAAGGATTTTACAGCAATATTCAATTCAGTAGTGATGGCACCCTTTGGACACTACTTGAAGGCCAAGGAATTTTACAAAAACAAAATAATAACTGGAAATTAATTACACCGCCCAATACTCTTTCGCTCATTGGTATCAACAAGATGTTCATTAACCAACAAGGGCAGGCATGGATGATTGCGCCAAAGTACCAAGGTATTATAGTATACAACCCAAATGCCACTGGCGAAAAATGGAGCATCATCAATCCCTATAATAATAACTTACCCAGTAGTACAGTGACGAGTATGACGGATGATCAAAATGGTACCATGTGGATTGGGACTAACAATGGTATTGGCCTTTTTGATTGTAATGAAATAAGTACATGCAAAGCCTACTTGCCACAAATTAAAAACAATAATGGTTTTGCCGGATTACTTTTTCAAAAAGAAAATGTGAATTGCATCACCGCAGATGGCGCTAACCGAAAATGGGTTGGTACCAATAATGGCACTTGGTTATTGAGTAACGATGGCACAGAAATTATAGAAAGATTTACCAAAAACAACAGCCCTTTACCGAATGACACCATTCGTCAAATTGTAATTGCGCCTACTACTGGTGAAGTTTTTTTTAATACCGCACAACAAATGGCAAGCTATCGAAGTACGGCAACATCAGGTGCAAGACCGATGCATCAAATCAATATTTTTCCTAATCCTATTGCTCCCAATTATAACGGTCCAATTGCAATGCGGGGTTTAGTAGATAATGCCATTGTAAAAATTACATCGCTCAATGGGAAATTAGTATTTCAGACCAGGGCTTTAGGGGGACAAGCTATTTGGGATGGTAAAACTTATGATGGAAATAAAGTTGCAACTGGTGTATACCTCGTATTTGCAAGGGATGAACTAGGAAGTGAAAAAGCAGTTGGAAAAATTATTATAACCCATGGGCAATAGTAGAATTGCAATATGCATCGTATATCAATTAGCAAGCAAGTTTACCGCTTTTATTTTACTTCTGCATTCATATCAAAATCCTTAAATGATTTGAACTTCCAACTACCCTGCTCTCCAGCTATAACACGATATAGAATTTGTCGTACTTTATTCGTAGGTTGTTTGATCGCAGTATCAGATTCAAAAACGGGAAATTTCCTAAACAACACTCCTTCCAATAATCTAAATTCATCCTGTCCCCGATAGCCTTTACTTAATCTCATATCATCTTTAATATCAGGAAAATAGATTGGCTCCATGCGCTCATTTTCCTTGGAACTTATGCAAAACAATGATTTATTTCCCTTAGGTTCTTGAATAAAAATTATTACTTCAGGGAAACCGTCATTATTTAAATCATCAATTTCTGCAGATAATACCCTTGCTTTAATTTCCAAAGAAGCTTCTCTTGCTTCTGACTTAAAACCAATAGGCCTTATTGTTAAGGTATTACGATCAGGCGTTTTATTTAAACAAAATATTTTAAACCCCGCTTTGCCAATTTTTAAGGTACTATCATATCTTTTATACCCTTGGGCTACTAAGCTATTCACTAATAATAACAATCCAAAAACAAAACAATTTTTCATATTTAATTCCTTTACTACTCAAAGTTAGTAGAATAGTTTTAATTTTCCATTCAAACAAATTACAATGCGGTTTCAAATCAAGCAGAATACAATCAATCATATTGCATTGATTCAATTAGTAGACATTGAATTGGGGGTAACTATCGATATCTTGACAAAAGGCGCTCTTTTAAACAGTTGGCTTTTACGTCAAGGGGGCGAATCCCATCAATTTATCATGGGCAATGCCGTAAATGCTTCGAATGAATTTGAAAGCCAAGGATTTAGAAGTGCGAAAATGAGCCCCTTTGTTTGCAGATTGTATAAAGGGCAGTACAAGCACCTAGATACAACATATACCATGGATCGTTTTTATATGGGCGAACATGCGATACATGGAATTATGTACGATGCTGATTTTATTGTAAAAGCTACTGAGGCAACTGAACATCATGCAGCTGTTATTTTAGTACATCATTATCTTGGTAGTGATAAGGGTTACCCATTTCCTTTCACGATGCAAGTAAAATGGATTTTAGAAAAAAATAATACCATTTCAGTACAAACTACTGTAATAAATGAAGCCGATGTTCCCATTCCAATAGTGGATGGCTGGCATCCTTATTTTACCTTAGGGGAAAGCATTGACCATTGTTCATTACAATTTTCAAGTACAGGAAAAATGGAATACGATAGCGACTTACTCCCTACTGGAAGCATGATTGCAGATGATCGTTTTAGCAAAGGTTTAAAACTTGGAAGTTTACAACTTGATGACGGCTATGAATTAGCGGCAGAAAATAGTTCCTGCACTTTACAAAACGAACAATTTATTTTAAAAATTAATCCATCTTCGCTTTATCCATATTTACAGTTGTACACGCCGCCAGATAGAAATAGTATTGCTATTGAAAATTTAAGCGGCGCGCCTAATGCCTTTAATAATAAAATGGGGCTCCACATAGTGAAGCCCCAGGAAAATATTATTTTTGAAACCAGTTACCAAGTAGTCGTAAAATAAAAACTACAAATCCACCACTGCAGTAATACTTATTTCAACATTTACATTGCGTGGCAAAGTTTTTACTGCAACCGTTTCACGTGCTGGAAAATCAGCAGTAAAATAACTTGCATACACTTCATTCACTTGCGCGAACAATTGTATATCACTTAAAAAAATACTGGTTTTAACTACATGTGCAAAGCTTAATTTAGCTTCGTCTAAAACAGCTTTAATATTTTCCATCACCTGCTTGGTCTCGGATAAAATATCAGTTAAAACGAGTTCCCCAGTGGCTGGGTTAAAAGCGACTTGTCCACTTGCAAATAAAAATCCATTGGCAATTACAGCTTGGCTATAAGGTCCAATAGGTCTAGGGACTTTGTTGGTTTGAATGATTTGTTTTGGCATATATTTAATTAATATGCGCAATTTCTTATTTTTCTATCAATTCACCACTTATTTTTGTATAACAATTACAAATATTGAATACTATTCTTCATATTGATACTTCAGGTCCGGATGCCCTTATCGGTATCAGCCAAGACCTCAAAATTATTGCTTCAAAACAAAACAACCTATCAAATACCCATGGGGAATTTGTACAAGCTGGTGTGGATGAATTATGCAAAAGGGCTGGTATTTCACTTAAAGATATAGATGCTATTGGGGTAACGATGGGTCCAGGAAGCTATACAGGCCTAAGGGTTGGACTTGCAAGTGCCAAGGGTTTAGCCTTTGCCTTGAATAAACCCTTAATTGGACTTTCCACCCTCAGCTTACTAGCCAAGGCCGCTGTTGGTCATTTAATTGAAACCGGAAACACCCTGGTAAATGAAAAAAAAATGCAAGTGTTTTCAATGATTGACGCGCGAAGAATGGAAATTTTTGGAGCCATCTATAATAGTTCGTTGGACTACCTTGCCCCTGAAAAAGCCTTGATTTTGGATGAAGCCTTTTTGCTTGCTTTACTCAGCAATGGGCCATTAATCTGTATTGGATCAGGAGTGGCCAAAACAAAAATTTTGACACAACACACTGATTTTCAAAATAAATCACCCCTATTTCTTGACTGCTCCTACTCCATTCATGATATGGCTGCTTTGGCACTGATTAAACTTCAAGCCACTAATTTTGAGGACTTAGCCTACAGTGGGCCGGCCTATCTAAAAGACTATTACCAAAAGCCGCTCATCAAATAAATATTTAATTATTGATTAAATGTTAAACCTTCGATTTCCAAAATTGTCAAATTTTTTTTAAATATATTCATAACGCCACTATTTTTAATAAAATATATATAACAAAAAAATGCACTAAATAGAATTAATTATATAATTTTGAATTGCATATATAGTTTTAACCCCCAAAACAAAACAAATGAACCAATCACTTCCAACACTTCAACTCAGCAATGGATCCACTTCATTGAAGGTTGATTTATTGCACGCAAAAAAAGCGGCAATGATTTTAAGAGCTTTAAATCATAAGCTTAGACAACAAATTGTTAAACTTATTGATGAGCAAAAAAAAGTAACTGTCACTGAGATCTATGTAAAATTAAGATTAGAGCAATCGGTTGCTTCACAACATTTGGCCATTTTAAGAAGAGCAGGTATTGTAAGTACCATTCGCGAAGGCAAATTTATTTTTTACAATGTGGACTATGCAAGATTGGAGCAAGTAAACCAATTCGTAGAAAATTTAGTAGGATAAATATGTCTTTATCTGTCGAACAATTTCAGCAATTCCTCACACAAGAAAATGTATTCATTATTGATACTAGAGATGAGTCTTCTTTTTTAGAAGGCTTCATCCCTAGCTCAATTCATTTCAAACCTGAATTAATTCATCAAGCTGCGGCTTTAGGTTTATTATCTTTCGAACAAGCTTTATTATTTATTGGCGAACCCGGCAATGAAAAAATCGCGATCGCTTATTTTGAAAAATTAGGATTCTCCAATATCAAGGGCTGGCTGGAAGGTGGCTTTCCTACTTGGTTGAACGCAGACAAACGTTATGATTTAGTCATTGAAGTGGAAGCGGATGAATTAGCCATGGACATCCCATTTGATGAATTCTTGATGGTATTAGATATCAGAACCGAGGAACAATACAACCAAGGGCATATTAAAAATTCAATATATTTACCTTTATTGGAATTCGCTGATCCAGGGAGTATGTCTGAATTAGATGAACATTTTAATATTTATATTATCAGTGATGATGGTGCATCTAATACACTTGCGGCTAGTATTTTAAAAAAACAAGGTATTCATAATAATAGAGTTGTAAAAGAAGGCTGGCAAAGCATATTGCAACTTAAAGATAAATTCACTATTGAAGTGACTAAGGAAAAAAAAGCGAACGATCCATTAGACGCGCTTTAATCAACTATTAAATTTGCATGTTTTTGGGGATCGAATTCATACTTCCATCTTTTATGACTCCATAGATAATTCGCGGGATTTTGTTTTATTTTCTCCTCTAATATTTTCACATAAGATACTGTCAATTGCCCATCTTTGAAATAATTTGGGGCCGTAGTCATGACTTCATATTGCAAATGATAATAACCACGTTTGGTGCTAGAAAAATAAGCAAACACTTGTGCGGTATTATTTAATTTAGCTCCCTTTTCAGGCCCCTTAACAAAGGGCGTGCGTCTGCCTAAAAAATTAATCCAAAACGCAGACATTGGATTGCCTGGATTTTGATCAGCGGCTAATGCCATTGCATAATTTCCTTGGTTAGCATATTTATGAAACTGCGTTTTAAATTGTGTTGCAGGAATCATAATACTTCCAAAGCGCTCTCGCATTTTCAATACAATATTATTGATATAGGGATTGGACAAGGGCATATACACCGCAATAAAGGGATATTTTCCATATTTGGCAACGCCCCAATTCGCAAATTCCCAATTAAAAAAATGACCTGCCATTATCTGAACAGCCTGCCCTGTTTCATGTAGTTGATTTAACACTTCTACATTGGAAGTAAATCGTTTTTCAAATTCAGCCGTGGATATAGAAATCAATTTAATGGTCTCAATAAACGAATCTGTAAAATTTTGGTAAAATTTTGTTACAATTTTTTTTCTTTCGGGAACCGATTTTTTGGGGAATGCAATCGTTAAATTTTTATCAATAACCTGCTTTCTATACCTAACTATATATTGTAAAAGAAATGCTATGAAATCACTAAAAATATAAGCAATACGCCATGGCAGTAGGGACAAGAGATAAAAAAAGGCATATACTAATTTATACATATTGCTTGCTATTATAATCAATGCTACTGGGGATCCACCCAAGCATTATGCTCTTTTAATAATTGAATTAGTTCGTCAACAGCAATAGCGCTGTCAATATTTCTTTTCATGATTTCCTTTCCTTTATACAAAGTAATTTTACCAACCCCACTGCCAACGTAACCAAAATCAGCATCCGCCATTTCACCTGGACCATTAACGATACAACCCATGATCGCAATTTTAAGCCCTTTTAAGTGATTGGTCACTGCCCTTATTCTTGCTGTCGTTTCCTGTAATTCAAATAAAGTACGACCACAACTAGGGCAGGAAATATATTCTGTTTTCGAAATTCTAGTTCGAGTCGCTTGTAGAATTCCAAAACTGATGGTATTTAAAAATTGTACAAATGAAGTATTATTAAAATAGTTACGTCCTGACACATTACTTGATTCATTATTTTGTTCTGCATTGGCAGCTACCTTAGCGCTTACACCCAAACAAATACCATCACCCATTCCATCTAAGAATAAAGCCCCAGTCTCAGTTGCAAAATGAATCAAATGCTCATCTGCGCTGGTCCATGCACTTTCGGTCATGAGTATCACTGGGTTTTGAATTTTTAAATCCATGAGTCGAACCATCATTCGGCGAACTGCAGGCATGGCATGTGCCAATTGACTACTTAAACAAAAAACGACCGATTTGTCTTGGGCAATTTCAATGAGCTGCTCATCCCTTATGCCGTTTTTTGTACAATAACAATCTACCGTTACAAAATTAATAAAGGCGCTTTTTCGCGGGGCTGCAATGTAATTTCTAAAATCAAATAATGGCAAATATTTTGTTCTGTCATTTACGGTTTCCCACTGCTCAGGTTTTATAATGACACGCAAAGTGCCTGGCAGATCAAAATCAATCACACCATTCGGCGTATAAATAAAATCAGCGGCCAAATCGGAAATAGTCCACTTATCGGTATCCACATGATAGGTATAGCCAATGCTGATTAAATCATCCGGCGTAATACTTGATTTATGACTAAAGTCTGCAACCACCACTGGCACCTGCTTACCTCCAATAGTTGAAACTGGATGCGTATTTCTTTTTTTAAATTCAAAAGGCGCATAAGGAAGTTGGTCAATCTCTGGAATATGATGTACGCCTTTCATTCGATTCGCAGGATACCTTTTAACCAAATCCTTACAAACTGGAATTTCTAATTCAGGATCCTCCGTTAAACTCACCCTGATGGTATCTCCAATACCATCCTCTAATAATGTGCCAATACCAACGGCACTCTTAATACGTCCATCTTCCCCATCTCCCGCTTCCGTCACACCCAAATGCAATGGGTAACATTCATTAAACTCTTGTTGCATTTGTTGTACCAATAATCGATAAGCTTGCACCATCACCTGCGGATTACTTGACTTCATGCTTAAAATTATTTGGTGATAATCCAAGCTTCGCGCAATGCGCAAAAATTCCATCGCACTTTCTACCATACCGATGGCAGTATCGCCATACCTGCTCATAATACGATCACTCAATGAACCATGATTGGTTCCGATACGCATCGCTGTTCCATGTTCCTTGCAAATAAGTACGAGTGGTGTAAATCTTTCTCTGATGCGTTCAATTTCTTCCAAATATTCCCCATCCGTATATTCAATTTGTTCAAACTTTTTCTTGTCAACATAGTTACCTGGATTGACCCGCACTTTTGCAACAATGGTTGCAGCAATTTCGGCAGCATTGGGTGTAAAATGAATATCAGCGACCAAAGGAATATCATATCCTTGTGCATTCAATGCTGCTTTTATGTTTGCTAAATTTTCAGCTTCTTTTTTACTAGGCGCAGTGATACGAACTAACTCTGCACCTGCTTTTATACATTTGATGACCTGCGCCACTGTTAAATCTGTATCCATGGTATCGGTGGTCGTCATCGTTTGAATCCGAATAGGTTGACCGTTACCAATAATGATATTACCGACTTTTACTTCGCGTGTAAGTAAACGTTGATAGGAGGTTAATGAGTTACAATAGTATTGCATAAAAGAAAAAA